>NZ_JBSWXD010000050.1:0-40405 GCF_056160425.1 Micromonospora sp. ABR4_055 | reverse complement strand
GGCCTGGGCGTACGGGTCGTCGCTGCGGGCCAGGCGGTCGGCGGCGGCCAACACCCGGGGTCGGGCGTCGCCGGTGGCGCCGGCGGCGTGGGTGGCGTGCTCGCGGGCGGTCCGCAGGCCGCGCATGATGGCGGCGACGCCGACCGGGCGGCTGCCCGGCAGCTGCGGCCGGGCGACGGTGACGGCGTCGAAGACGTCGCCGTACGCCTCCCACGCCTGGTGCAGGGCTTCCTCGTAGCGGTCGACGGCGAGCCGGGCGTCCGGGGCGAGCGTGTGGGCGTCGCCGAGCTGCTCGGTGACGTGGGTGACGGCGGTCTCCAGGGCCAGGCAGACCGCCCGCAGCGCGCCGATCGTGTCGGCGGCGACCTGCAGGGCTGCGGCGTCGGCGGCGTACTCCCGGGTGCTCATGCCGACCTGCTCAACCAGGAGAACCGGGGCCGGTCGGGGGTGTCGGCGACCCGGTTGGGGTCGAGCAGCGTCGCGCCGGGGCGGCGGAACGGCAGTCGGTGGTAGCGGTGCATCGTCGCTTCGGCTTCGGTGAGGTCCGCGCACGGTCCGGGCCGTCCACAGCCGAGACAACAGCCGGTGTACGCCGAGGTGGTGTGCCTGTCGATGGTGCGTTGCGCTTCGACGACGCGGGCGCGGGCGTAGCGGGTGTAGTAGGTCGCGGAGCGTTGGTCGCCGGCCGGGCGCTGCCGGGTGGGTGGTGGTGGGACGGTCGGGGTGGGGCGGGGGTCGGGTGTCACCGGACGTTGCCTCCCGTACGCGTGGAGATGGCACCCGCCGCTGATGCGACTGTTGTCGCAGGTGGCGGGCAGGTTGACGCACCCGGTCGACCGACAGGCGGCGCCGGTCGACCGGGCTTCTTGCGGCGCAACTGGCTCCGGGTTTGCAGACCTGGGAGCGTGTTGCCCGGTCATCGTATATAACAAGTGATGTACGAGCAAGTGCGCTGGTCATCGCTTGCCATACCAACCGATTCATGGTCGAATGTGAGGTGCAGATCTGGGAGTAGACAATGCCCGCCAAACCGAAGTGGGCGCAGATAGCCGACGGCATCCGCGCCAAGATCGCCTCTGGAGACCTTGCTCCAGGCGACAAGCTGCCATCGACCAGCGAGCTTGGCCGTGAGCACGGCGTCTCGGCGATCGTCGTGCGACAGGCGATCAACACGCTGAAGGCCGAACGTGTCGTCGAGGGCGTGCCGGGAGTCGGCGTCTTCGTCGTCGACCCAAACGAGCCGCAAGGCTGATCCCCGCTGGCATGCACAGTGGGTGTTGGCCTTCAGGTGACTCAGCAGATATTGACGGTCAGCTTTGGGTGCGATGGCTTGGTCACCACAACCCGGGGTTGGGGATGTCGAACACCTGCCGGCGGGTGACAGCGGCCTCGGTCGCATCGGTCAAGCAGTCACCGCAGGTATCCGAACACGTGCCGAACGACCACGTCCGGACCGGCCACCTGGGACAGGGTAGTGCCCTTGCTACCCTGGGCTGGTCGGCCCGACCGGCGCCCGAATGACCCCGCAGCGACTCCGCCGCTGGCTTGGTCAGCCCGTAACTGAATGGCGGCTTCGACGATTTGCTCGACCGCCCAGACTGGGAATCGAGGCTGGCGACCCTTGTCAGCGCCTGCTCCAGCCGCGCGGCCAGCCCAGTGTTCAACGCCAACAACCTATCAGCATCCATAGCAGATAGCCTTACCGGCATCAGGTGCCTATCCAGCCGCTCGCTTGTTAGGGGAGTTGCAACTAGGCTAGTGTTGGTAGTCTCCAAGGCGCCACAGGAAATATAGTTTATCTAGTTCAATATCTCGTACTTCTTCTTGATATTTTCCGAAGTAGGTGGAGGTGGCGGTAGCCAAGCCCATTGCTACTCCGGCGGGTAGTAGCAATGGAATGTTTGCGGCGAGTCCAACGGCGGTGGCGAAAGACGTCAGTAAAATAGACGCGCCGGTCTTGCGACGAAGAACCCTCCGGGCGGCCAAGAGCTTGCCTTCGATCTCCAGGAGAGCGGGCTCAATGATGTCTTTCTGGATGTCTCGTGCTATTGCCTCCGACGACGCGGCGCCGGCGGAGGCGACCCTCTCTCTGATCGCTGAACGAATCGCAACGCGAAAACGGTCGAAACTCAGTGACTCATCTCTTCGGATCCGAATAAGGTCATCGACGGGAACGCCTTCTAGTCTCGGTAGTCGGAGGGCTAGTGCGACAGATGCTTCATCTGGATCTGTGTCATTAATTATGGCTAACGGCGCGGTGCGCCTTATTGCGCTTCCTAGCGGGACACCGTAGTCCCTCGCTGATCGAACATCTGCCACTGTCCGGCCCGCAAAATCTTTGAAGACGCTTTGTGCCACTGCGCGCCGGGGATGGAGCTCGGGATCCGCAGAGTCCTCCTCCTGGATTAGGTTGCCGAAGATGGGGCCATCGCCCAGGAGTGGATGTTGGTATGAGTATGACCATTTATTGCCGGTCTTGGAGAGTGATTCGAGCCTGCCTTCATGCTCGAATGTTGAAATTATTTGCCCTGCTCGAGATCTAATAAGGTCAAGTCCGGTTTCCGACAGGTGGTGGTCCCAATGCTTGGAGCAGGGAACGTATTTTTGTCGAAATATGAGCATGTCCTCGGCTCCCATTGAGCGAATCTTGATAAGTGCGTTTATGTGAGCGGCGAGTTCGCCTTTCGCCAGTCTTGGATATATATCGTATGAGTTAAGGATGTTACCTGCAGTGATGGGGCTCAGCCCTTCCATGATGACGGCATCGAAGTAGTGCCAGACCGAACGAAATACTTGGTCGAGTACCACCTCTGGGCCGCCGCATCTTGCACAGCTTGCGTGAGCTGACATATCGATTGCCCGGCCGGCCATCACCACGTCTAGATTTTTATCAACTGGCCTAAATACCTGGCGCTTATCCCATTCCTCCTTAATTCGTGTCGCGAACCTTGCGCGTAGCTGTTGAGAAGCTAGGACCCGATTGGCATCGCTACCGGAGGTGATACCCTCTTCATCCATCCATTCATATAGCCAGAACGTTTCTTGCATCGAATCTCCGATCGGCATGTGCTAGGTTCCCTCTTTGGTTGCCGTGCAAACAAACTGTAGCTGAAGATGACAACATTAGTGAATCAGGTTGCCGTCGGCCGGTGATGCTGTCGGGGTGCTCGATTTGCCTTGATCGACGGCGAAAAGGCTTTTAACCTGATTATTCTCGTGACTCTCGTCCGCCAAACCAGCCATGCAAATAGGTGATCGGAGGGAGTTGATGCAATCGGTCATACTTGCCTGGTTTCTACAAATTGGTGAGGTATGCCCTGATGTTCTGCGTGGCCTGGTGGGTGAGGATGGCGGCTCCTTCGATGTTGGTGCGGGACAGTTCGGCCCAGGTGTAGATCTCCTGGGTGCGGTCCTGCCGGCCGCCGGCAAGGAGTTGCGCCAGGCCGAGCTGGCTCGCACGCATCGCGTTGGCCACGTTTGCCAGCTTCGCCTGCTGGGTCTCGATCTCGTCGAGGATCTGTCGGAGCCGCCCGATGTACCCACCGGCCGACCCGGGCTCCGACCCACCTCGGGGCTGGGTGAGCCGGCGGGGCCGATGCGGTGGTGCACGTCGTGGTTCCCGTCTCGCCGGGTCGACCGCTCGAAGCACCGGCTTCGGCTCGCCCGTACCCAGGATCGTCGTTGGCGGCTTGCCGCCCGATGTCTCTTGCTTGCCCTCGTCGGCCTTCCGACTCATGAGGCGGTCCACGGCCGTACCGGCTGCGGACTTGCCCAGGACTCCGAGGATCGCGCCCGCGATCGCGCCACCGGTCGCGGCTGTCGACGGCGGCACAGGGAGACCGGCCTTCGTCGAGGCCAGCCCGAGCAGCATGCCGACGGCGGCACCGCCCAGCTCGGCCAACTTGCCGAGTGACTCCTTCGACAGCTCCCGGCGGAACTGCTGGCCGAAGGTCTCGGCCTGCTGCTGGCCCTTGCGCTGCTTCCGGCCGTACCTCATGTCTGGACGACCGGGTCAAGGAAGGCGCATCCGGTGACGACCATCATCGGGAGGTTGATCGCTACGTCGCGGGCTACCCCCGCCGCCGTCAGCTCCAGGAGCTTCTCGCCGGCGGCTTCCTCCTCCGACTGGTCGGCGTAGAAGGCGCACGCGTCCCACAAGTTGGCGTGCAGGAAGGCGTACGACCACTGGGTGTAGACCTGGATGGGCACCGCGACCGCCGCCTTGTCGCCGATGCCGATGCGATGCAGGTCGGGTTCCTCGGGCGTGGTGCCGAGCCCTTGGGCGAGGGGGAGCAGCTTGTGGCGGCTGAAGACTGGTCGCAGGTCGCCGTCGGGGTCGAACTCGACCAGCAGGCCACGGGCGATCATGTCGTCGACATAGCGTGCGGCGTGCGGCTCCGGCTTCGGCGCGGTCTCCAGCATGCGTACCAGGGAATCGCGGTTGACCGTGAGTTTCGCGTGCCGCTTCGGGTAGAGGAAGGCGGCGGCCCAGATGGAGGCCTCGGTTTCGGTCAGTTCGACCAGGTCGTCACCGAGGTGCACCTCGTAGCATTCCGGGGTCGGGTCCGGTGGGCGGACGTACCGGTAGCGGGGACCCATGCTCAGGCCGGCGGGCACGATCACAGTCGACATCAGGTGATCCTCCCAGCCGGTCAGAAGCTCGCGGCGTAGCCACGGCTGGACTCGATCGCGCTCTGTGTCAGCGCTGCCGCCTCGGCCAGCTTCTGCTTCGCCTGCTCGACCTTGGCGATCGTCTCGGACACCTGCGAGTGGCTGGACCCGCTGGTGATGCCGCGCAGCGCCGCCGTACTGCGGTCGAGGGCTTCCGCGCTGGCCCGGATCGCGCCGACCTGCTGGCCGACCTCGTCACCGAACCGGGCGACGCCCGCCTTGACCTCCTCAACCGAACTCACGCCGACATCCTCCCCACCGGACAATCGCAGTAGCTTCGACCGTACCGGATGAAGTAGGTCCTCGGTCGGCCTCATACTGTCGGCTTCGCGAACGATACTCGGGGAACGATCTTGCCGGATGGACAGCCCGCATGGCGGTGGAAGGAACTTCTCCGGCTGACTGCGGCTGAACCATAGACCGTGAACATGAACCCTTCGGTGGAACCGGACGCGGAATCCAGCGACGTAAGGTGCCGGTCTGAGTCAGCGGAAGTGATCCACAGAGAAGTGCTTCGAGCCCCCTGGACCTGATCCGTGCTCGCCGGTCGGCTGAGGTTGTGAATCGCCGTGCGTCAGCTCGGAAACGCCGTCCTCTGCTGATCATGCGGAGGCAGACGCTATCGACATGATTTTGATGGAGGTCGTGTTTATGTTCACCCGTGGTGAACTAACTCGCCGAAGCGGCGCCGACCCGCGTGCCCTGACGTACGCCGTCATCGACCTGGAGACCACCGGGCTGCACCCGAACAAGGGATCCCGCGTGTGCGAGCTGGCGATCGTGCGGATGCGGGGTGACGGCGTCGTCCTCGACGAGTACTCGACCCTGATCAACCCAGGCATGCGGATCAACAACGACGAGTACCACGGCATCACCAACGCCGACGTCAAACATGCTCCGACCTTTCAACAGGCCGCCGGCGACGTGCTGGCCTATCTCCGCGATGCCGTCGTGGTCAGTCACAACCTCGACCACGAGGAGAAGTTCCTGATCGCCGAGTTCGGGCGGCTCGGCGTCAACCTCAGTGGTCTTCCCGGGCTGTGTTCGTTGGTCACCGCCCGGACCCAGATTGACAGTTGGGGCTACAAGCTCGAGAACGTGCACCATCTGGTCACGGGGGAGTGGCTCGACGCGGTGCACTCGGCGCTCGGCGACGCAAGGGCACTTGCCGTGACCCTGACGAAGTTCATCAACGAGGCGCCGCAGCGGCTCTCCTGGATCGGGCCGCAACCCGCACCGATTCCGGCGCTACCCCGCACCGGCATCGTCGCGCCCAGGGCTGCCGGGCTGCGCAAAGGCACCGAAGGATGGCTGGCGACCCTCACCGCGCGACTGCCGCGCATGGCGTACCCGCCGCAGCCCCGGCCGGGCGGGCTGGCCGACTATCGGGCGTTGCTCGGCCACGCCCTGGCCGATGGTCGGATCGTTGGGGAGGAAGCCAACCAACTGGCGGTCGCGGCCACCAACGCCGGACTGACCCAGACCACCGCCCGCCAGGTGCACGAAGAGTTCCTGGCGGACGCCCGAGCCCGAGCCGAGGCCGACGGCGTGGTCACGCCGGCGGAGCTCCGGGAACTGCAGCGGGCTGGTCGGGAACTCGCATCGTCGCACCTCATCAGCGACCTGGAGGAAGCGGCAGCCGCCAATCGGGCCAGGGCCAACGGTCCGCTCAAGGGCTGGCGGATCCTGCCGGTCGGCGACTCGCCCGCCGTCACCGAGGTGATCGACTACGCCGTGGAGCACGGTGCGAAGGCCGCCGTCAGCTTCACCAAGACGGTACGCCTGGTGGTCTGCGACGACCCGTTGGCTGACGATCCTCGGTTGGCGAAGCCGGCCGCGGCCGGTGTCGACGTTCTTGCTCCTGAGCATGCTCGCAAGCTGCTGGAAGACGAGGCCGCAAAACGTGCGACCGGGCTCTTTGCCGACCAGACCGGCGAACAGGTCGCCCAACGGATCGCGGCCGAACGTGCCAATGAGGGTCGACGCTCCCGACCCGAGTGGCACGGGTCCTGGCGCAAGTACGAGCTGACCGACGCCCAGTACCACCAGACGTTCGTGGCGCGGGATCGGAGTTGGAACGAGCCGCACGTGTACCAGGTCGACATGGCGGAGCTTCGCGAGCGGCAGGCCAGGGCCGCGTCGGCGACGCGCAGCAGCGGTTGCGCGGTGGTGCTCCTCGCCGGTGGCGCAGTCGCGGCCGGCCTCGCCGAACTCGTCCGTCAGATCGTGGCGTAGCGCGGCACCAGGGCCTAATGAGCCACGCCGTGAGGCAGAAACCGAGGCGGTCCACGCACCGTCGATTGCAGACCGCGGCAAGCACCCACACGCCGTCCATCGATACGCCGTCCATCGATACGCCGTCCATCGATACGCCGTCCATCGATACGCTGTCCTTCGGCACGCGGTCCTCAATGAAGCGCCGGCCGTCAACGGGGACCGGTAACCCGAGTCGATGCTGATGCGATAGTCGCCTCGACCGGCAGTTTGCTGCTGGTCGGGGCGATGGTTGCGGTGAGCGACTGCGGCTCGGCGGCCGAGCTCGGCGGCGACGACAGCACCCCCGCCACCCGGGCACCGAACGGTTCGGTGAGCCCGGGGCGTTGTAGCAGGCCCGGTAGACGTAGGTGCGACAGCCGAGCGCGGTGACGTCGAGGTCGCGGCGGACCACAGAGACCGGCTGTGCGACTCATCGTCGACGCGTTACGGGCTACGGTGCTACAGCCGGTTCGGCCGTCGACACCCGTATATAGCATACGAAACGTGACGCCTTCGGGTATCACCGGGACCGTCGCCACGAGTTCAGCCGCCGGCGCCGCCACGGCGTCGCCGCGTAGGCTCCCAACCCGATGGCGAGTATGGCCGCGCTGAGTAGGAGCGATGCAAGGTCATCTCCTGGGCGTGCGGTGAACTCCCACCAGAAGTACTCGCCCTGCCGGGAGGTGCCCCAGTAGAAGAGGATCACGGCTACCAGCGCCGGCCCTGTCCATGCCAACCGCCAGCCGAGCCACAAGCCGGATAGAAGCGCCAGGCCGGTCCAGGCGAGCCAGGACCGTGCGATCATCAGTAGAACGACTGGGCTTGTCGTCAGTGATGAGATCCCAAGATAGGCAATTGCGCATGTGATCGTGGTGCCGCAGAGATATCCGCGCTGCCAGCGCCGAAAGCGTCTGGTCGCGACCGCTTCTAGCGTGGAGAGGTGGCTATGCAGGCCGAGAACGGGAAGTGTCGCGGCTGCCATGGCCAAGAAACGCCAAATCGGTACGGTGATGCTTCCATCTCGCGTGGCCGTCGGTAGCGCTGTCTCGTAGTCGCCGAAAGTAGCAGCAAGTGCGGCTAGTATCGTCGTAGCGGTAAGGACGTGGCTGAATCGTCGAGCGGCGAGAAAAGCGCGTTCAGGTGCTGCGGTCGTGAATAATTCACGAACTCTTGTTGCAGTATCTTCCATGGATTTCACCTACCTCCCGCTGAGCCCAGTCGAACTGCTGATCCTGTCTGAGATCGTTAGCGATCGCGCGTCCGGCCGCGAATGCTTCCTGCATGTGGTCAGGGGCGTTGGTTTGATAATCGGGCTGTCCGTTTCCTGCTAGGTAGGTTTCCAGCCAGGCGTTCAGAGTGGAGAGGCGGGCCTGGTCTGCGGAGGTCAATGAGTCCCAGATGCAGGCTGCCCCGGAGTGGCCCGGGAAAGTGGCCGTGACGATGGCATTTGCGATGTCGCTTGCATATGACCACGGGCTGCCTTCGAGTATGTAGAAGTGGGGCGAAGCCTCCTCGATTTCGTATATCACTCCGTCGTCGATGCGGACTGTGCGCTCCACCCCGAATTGGATGATACGTTCCGGTCGCTCAAACTCCGCCGGCAACTGATCGATTCGAGCGCTGATACCAGTAATCGATGATAAATACTTCTTGTGTTCGGGCCAGATGCATATCGTGACCGTTCCGTTGGTGCAGAGGGCGTTGCTCCCTATCGGTTCGCGGTCGACAACCAACGGTCTTGCTACTGCCACGCCGATGACCATAAGAATTGTGGTGATTAGTGCTGCGGCGACGGGAAGGCGAGTGCGGGAAGGCTTGGTTGGAATCCAGGCCAACCCAACAATGAGTGCTGCTATGGTCAGCATCCGAAATGTGATACCGAGGGGGTCGATCATGGCATTCGGATGCCCGCTTACCACGATGAAGCCGCCCGCTCGATCCAACAGGGCAAGAAGGAACAGGAACCCAACAGAGGCGGTCATGGCTGCAAAGACGGGGGTGAAAAGCTTGCCGATCAGCCAGCCTATCGCTGTGGCAAACAGGGTGACGAAAATGCCAAGAAGAAAGTATCCGGCCCAGACTTGTACTCCAGGCGGAAATGATCGGGCGGTTATTGCAAATGCAACTGCCTGCCCGGTTAGATAGGGGGCTAGCAGGATAATAGCGGTCGATCCAAGTCGGTGTGCCTCCAACCTATGGGTGCGAACTGAAGCGGTCGAAATTTGTTCGTCCAGCCCGTGCCTGTTCGTCGCGCCTGCTGCCCATGCTGCGGCACCTGCGCCAAGTATGCCGACGAGATAAGCGGGCACCTGTGCTGCGGCGCCAGTCTCCGGCCAGGAGCCAATCCAAAAGTTGTTACGCAAAAACAGCACCGCCAGGTCCAGGGCAATCAGAATGGGCACAGCCACCCGGATCGGTGAGTTGCGAATATGGAGCCACAGGATTCTCATATCCGCTGCTCTCCCTCTGGCAGCAGGTGTATGTATGCGCGTTCAAGTGCGGTATGTCCCGGGAGATCTGCACGGTCCATACGTTCGAGTTCGGCAACAGTGCCATCGAACCTGGCTGCCCCGGCATGGAGCACGACAACTCGGTCGGCCGTTGCGGCAACGTCATCAATCAGATGGGTGCTCAATAGCACGATTGTATTGCTGAGTCCGGTAATGATCTTTCTGAAGTGCAACCGTTGGCGTGGGTCGAGTCCGACGGTGGGCTCGTCGAGCAGAACAAGGCGTGGTTGCCCGACGATTGCCCATGCTATTCCGGCCCGCTGCCGCATCCCACCCGACAGCTTTCGCATCCGGCTCCGCCGCTGGTCGGCCAAATCAACCTGTGCAAGCGCTTGATCAACATGTCGGCGTAGATCAGTTGTGGAAACACCGCGAAGCCACGCTGCATAAGTCACAAAATCAGTGACGGTCATCTGAGGATCGAAACCAAAGTCCTGGGGCAGGTATCCAATTCGATTGCGGACGGTGCGGGCCGTTCGTTCGGAGTCAATCAAGACGTCGTCGATACAGATGGTTCCCGAGCGTGGTGGCATGATGGTCGCGAGAGTCCGGAGCAAGGTCGTCTTTCCGGCGCCGTTCGGGCCGAGTAGGGCTGTTATGCCCGGACGTAGTGTCAGGTCAAGCCTGTCGATGACGGTCTTCCTGTCATACCCCTGCACCAGTGAATCGAGAACCGTAGTCACAGTATATTGATCCTTAACCCCACGGAGGCGGGGAGTGCGAATCAACGCACTCCCCGCCATTGATCTAATTTGTCAGTGAACGTTGATCGTTCCCCTGACTGCGCTGAAAGTGCAGTCAGCGCCGCTGTGAGTCGTCGTGTTGCCCTGCGTGCGGTAGACGGGAAGTGACCTGAGGCCCTGTAGACTACATTCCATTACCGACTGGTAGATCGTGCTGTAGGAATCTCCGGACGGGGGATCGCGCTTCTGTGCCCACGCGGTATTCCACCACTGGGTGTAGCAGTTTCCGGCCTTGCTGGACGTACCCGCTGCTGATGCGGGACCGACGGTGAGGCCGACCGCTCCGGCGGCGAGCACTCCCAAACACCGCTGCTTGCGCGAGCTGTACGCGTAGGCGTGACTTGGGCCGACTCGTGGTTGGGCGCATGACATCCTCTCAGGTCGGGGACTGCGCGGCCTCGGCAAGCGCTGAGGCCACCTTGGACTCTAGATGTCGGCGGTCTGTCGAGTCAACGTCGAGGGAACTTCGTAATCGATATGTCGGACACAGGATGGGAGTGCGCAGACCTCGGATGGTCCGCCTGCTCAGGCGTGCCTACTAGCACTTTTTCCGGCAATGGATCGTTGGGACCTGACCACGTCATGAAGCTGACGTAGAGACTCTGTTTATATCCGAAGTGGTCTGATGTAGTTCGTGACCTAACATGGTGCGAGCTGGGGTAGCCAAAGGTGTCGACTGGTGACTACGTTCTCCGGTGGTGACTGGAACACGACGGTCGTCGCCCGTCGACGGGTACGGTCGGGCACCTGACCTGACACTGCCGGCGTCCTTCTCGCGAGAGGGTCTGCCGGTCCTCAGCAGGCCCGGTAGACGTAGGTCGGGCTGCCGGGTGCGGTGACGTCGAGGTCGCGGCGGACCACGGACACGTTCGCGCCGACCGCCGCGCACGCGGTGGTGTAGGCGTCGTCGGTGTACTCGATGTCGATGACATTGTCGCCGTACACCGTGGTGTAGTCGCCGCATTCGTCGTAGCGGCCGCATTCCTCGGCGATCGCCAAGTCGAGGCCGGCGGCTCTGCCCCGGGTGCCGAGTTCGGTGGTGTTCTTCTGGCCGATGGCCAGGCCGGCGGCGTGGGCGTGCGGGGCGAGCAGTTTCAGGTATTCGACGGCGTCGTCGATGGTGAGCAGGTCGTCGGAGCGGTCGTACGAGTCGATGTTGTCGGGTTCGATCGCCTGGAAGCCGTCGGCGGCGCAGCCGTCGATCCAGCCGTTGACGATGTCGGCGATCGCGGTGCGTTTCGCGGCGGTGGAGATGTCGAGCAGGATCTCGTTCCAGTCGCCGTCGACGACGTACTCGCTGTCGGCGTCGCGTAGCAGCAGGTCGTCGTGGTTGCGCTGCCACCAGGTGACCTCGTGGGGCTGGACCTGGAAGGCGTTGACGTAGCAGATGGTGTAGAGGCCGGCGGCCGGGTCCGCCTCGCGGTCGCGGCTGACCACCGTGACGCCGCTCGGTGGGGCGTACGGATCGCCGATCTGGTAGTCGAACCGGGCGTCGACCGGCGGCAGGGTGACCCCGGCGGCGGCCGGGGTCGCGTTCGTCTCGGCCGCCGGATCCGGGCCGCCGCCGACGCGGGCGGCGACGAACAGCGCCCCGCCGACAAGGACGGCACCGACGACGAGACTGACGGCAACGGTACGCGGCACCCCGACTGGCCTCCGGGCCTGAGCTTCAGTGCTGGAAGACCGTGTCAGTGTGCCATTCGAGCAGGTCGTGGTCGGGGCGGCGGGCCTTCTGCTCGGGTACGGCGATCTGGGTGCCGGCGCGGGCGTAGAACTGTTCGCCGTTGCCGAAGTCGTCGCGCAGGCGTCGGCTGACCAGCAGCCGGTACTTCGGGTCGACGCCCAGGTAGCCCTGGTCGAACAGGATGTGTACGTCGGCCCGCAGCAGCATGCCGTTGTCGATGCGGTGCTCGCCGCCGGCGGCCACCGGGCGGATGTGCGCGGCCTGCAGCGCCGGCCGCAGCTTGCTGTCGGTGATCGCGCAGCGCCGGGAGTACGTGTCAAGGACGACCGCCTTGAACGACTGCTGCCCGAGGCGCTGCGGCCGGAGCCGGGGGTCGCCGAACACCGGACCCGGCCGGTGCCAGGCACCCTCCGGATCGACGCGGACCTCGCCGCCGAGCAGGAGTTTCGTCAACTGCTCGAAGTAGTCGAAGTGTGTGCCCGACGACAGGTCGTACGTCTTGCCCTGGGTGAGGTTCGGCGAGAACTCCGGCGGGGGCTCCGGCTGACGGCCCTCGGGGAAGAAGACCGTGTCGCGGATGAAGATGCAGCCGATGACCGGGTCCTCGCCGGGGCCGATCGGATCCCTGCGGTACTTGCCGATGTCGCGGGCCATGTCGGCCAGGGAACCCGCGCCGTTGGCCTCCCCGAACAGCCCCCACGCTTCCGAGAGCCGCAGCTTCGCGAAGCCGCTGAAGAAGCCGCCGCCGACGATCCGATTGTGCGGGTAGCGGCTCTTGAAGAAGAACGGCTCGCCGGGGGTCAGGACCTTGAAGCTGCCGCCGCCCGGCCGCCAGAAGTTGACCTCGTTGATCTGCGGTCGGGCGGCGAGGAAGCTGCGCCACTCGCCGTCGGTGACCCCCACGAACGCCTTCACCCGGTCATCTTGCTCGGCGGGCGGCGCAGCCCGGAATGGGCCGACCGGCTGACAGTCGAGAGTGCACCTTGCCGGCGCGGGCCGGACACGGTTGGATCACGCTGATGCCCCGGCGAGCCGGACCCGGTGCTGCTCCGTCGGGCTCGGACCCGTCCTTGGCCTGCATCGGAGCGACCTGTTCGTGATCGCCGGTCAGCCGGTGCCGGACGATCTCACCCCGCTGGACGCCACCGCGTCGAGCACGCTCGGATCGCTGGCCTGGTCGTTGACGTACCTGCCGGGTGCCGTGCCGGAACTGCACCAACTCGTACGCGCGATGCCGCAGCAACCCCGCCCGGCCTCGCCGCCAGCGGTGCCACCGCGACACCGGCGCCTGCGCGGTGCCGCTGGCCTGGTGGTGCGGCTGCTGCACAACCGGAACCTGATTCTGCACGGCTCCGCCAAGTACCTGTTCGGCATCGGCAACGGTCCGGCGCTGTCGGGGTCGACGATCGGCTTGATCGGCGGTGCCGAGAAGGTGTTGACACCCGAGCTGCTGGCCGGGTTCGCCGCGTTCCTCGACGTTGCTTGGGACGACCTCAGCACGCTGACCGGAATCGACCTGGCTGGAGTCGACCAGCCGACGCACCCGGACGCGGCCGAGGTCGCCGAGCTGATCTGGGCGGCCCGCCGCCTGACCGCCGACCAGCTGCGACAGGTCGGCCGTCACGCCCACGCCATCCGGCATCGGCGCACCGACGAACGTGAACCGGGGCTTCGGTGCAGCTGCCCCAACCCCGCCTGATGCCAGGCCGGATGGGACGGACACGTGCAACTACCGTGGCGTCGTGACGAACGTGAGGCATCCCCAGCTGTCCGGGCTGGGGAGGAACCCGGCGACCCCGGACGATCTCCTGGTACGCCTGGCAGCCCATGCTGCCGGCCGCCACGGGATATCGCTGCGGCGAGGTCGGCTGGCAGACACCGTCGTGGAAGCTCTGCTGGAGCACGGCGGAAGCGAGTCGGCCATCCACCTCAACGGCGAGCGCATCTCCACCCGGATGCGGAACGTGATCGCCGAGCATCCTGATCCTGCCATCCGACACGCCCACGCCAACTTCGTCCGGGACCTGGTGGACCTGAACTCGTCGCTGGGCATCGAGTCGCTTGAGGAAACCTTCGGGGAGAGCCGGTCCAACTTGGTCGACTCGCCGGATCCGAAGCTCCGGGCGGCGGTCGCGGACACCTGGGCTGATCGGCCACTCGCGGTGCATCTGCGGTTGCTCGCCGACCCCGATCCCTTGGTACGTGCTGCGGCGACCCTGCGCCGCCATCCGGGGGTACCCGTCGAATGGCGGGAGAGGTGCCTCACTGACCCGGCTACCCGGGTCAACGTCGCGCGCTATGTGCCGTTGACCGTCAAGCAGGCGACCGAGCTGATCAGCAGCGGGGATCTCGAAGCGTGTCGGGCGGTGGCAGCCAACCCTGAGCTGCCTGCCGAGGCGGTCGAGCTGCTGATCGAGTTGGACGATCCGCAGGTGCGGGTGGCGGTCGCGTACAGCCGGCACATCGACGCCGACACGAGAGACCGGCTGTTCGCGCTGGTGGCGGCCGAGGCCGACGCTGGCAGCATCGCCGCCTACGTTGCGTTGTGCTGGAACTTCGACGAACCGGGCTGGCTCCGTGAGGTGCCGATTACCGAGCGGCTGGCGTACCTGGACTGTCCGCATCCGCCGTTCCGTCGGGTGCTGGCGAGCTGCCGTGACCTGCCGGACGCCGCCTGGGAACGGCTCGACAACGACCCGGACCTGCGGGTGCGCCGGTACGCCGCCGCCCGGCCGGACGCCCCCGCCGCCGTCCTTGAACGACTCGTGCGTACGGGTGGCGCGATGTTCCATATCCGGCCGCCGATCGTCGAGCACCCGAACTTTCCACGCCACCGGCTGCGGGCCTTCGCCGACGATCCGGACCCTCATATCCGGTACATCGCCCTTGAGGATCCTGACCTGCCGACAGCGGTGCTGGAACGGCTTGCCGCCGACTCCGAGGCATTCATCCGGCGCGGAGCGGCGCGGCACGCCCATGCCACCCCGGCCCTGTTGGAGCAGTTGCTCGCCGATGCTGATCCCGAGGTCGTCGACGAAGCCGCCGCCAACCCGCAGCTTCCCCTCGGGTCCATGCGCCGCATCCTCGACGAGTCGGCGTTGTAGTCGTTGCGCGACAGACCTATTGGTTTGGCGGGACGCGACGTGGCGCGCACGGACGACGCCGGTGGTTCGCGTCGGCGCATGATCAGTGGGCTTTCCCGACGGATCGCGACCGTCCTCGGTGCTGCGGGGAGTCGGCGCGGCCGTGTAGTCACGCCCGCAGTGCCGGCTGCGGCGGCTGGCAGTTCGGCTGTGAGCAGGGGGCTCGGTTCGTCTGCGGAGGCGTCGTACGGAAGAGTACGCTCACGGCGGGTCGTCGACACCCCTGGCCCGGCGGTTCCACCGATCAGCTGAGCGCGCCTCACAAAGGGATTCCTATGAGTTCGTCGACACCGTTGTTGTTCCTGCACGGATACTGGCACGGCTCCTGGTGCTGGAGTGAAGTCACCGCCTGCGTCGCGGCAGCCGGCCGGGCCAGTGTCGCAGTGGACATGGCCGGGCACGGCCTGCGGGCCCGGCGGCCCCGTTCGGTCTACGCGCGCCCGTTCGACCCGCAGGCGATCGCCACCGAGGTCTCCCCGGTGGCCGCCGTCGACCTCGACCAGGCCGGGGACCTGCTCGTCGCGCAGCTCAAGCAGGTCGGCCGGGGCGGCCCGGTGACGGTCGTGGCGCACAGCATGGGCGGCACGGTGCTGACCCGGGTGGCCGAGCAGGCACCCGAGCTGGTCGCCCATGCCGTATACCTGACGGCGTTCATGCCGGCGTCGGGCCTACCGGCGATCGCCTACATCGACATGCCGGAGAACGCCGGCGAACTCATCGGGCCGTCGCTGTGCGCGGACCCCGTCGCGGTCGGTGCGCTCAGGCTGGACGTCGGGTCCGTCGAGCCCGGCTACCGTCAGCAGCTTCGAAGCGTGTTCTTCGGCGACATCGATCCAGACTCTGCCGACGCGGCCATCGCACTGCTGACCCCCGACGCGCCGGCCGGTATCGCGCTCGGCGCCACCGCCCTGACCCGGTCCGGCTGGGGCTCCGTCCCCCGCACCTACGTCACCTGCGCCCAGGACATGGCGATCAGGCCCGCGCTCCAGCAGAAGTTCATCGTCGACGCGGACGCCGCGTTCCCCGACAACCCGACGTCCGTCGAGGCGCTCGACGCGTCCCACACGCCCTTCCTGTCCATGCCCCAGCAGGTCGCCGACATCGTCACCGCAGTGGGCTGATCGGAATCGGTCCGTTGGGTCAGCCGGTCACCCGGGACGCGAGGTGACCGGCGCGGACGGTTGACGGCGGTGGTTAGCGTCGGGGCCATGATCAGTGGGCTTCTCCGACGAATCGCGACCGTCCTCGGTGCCGCGGCGGTCGGCGCGGCCGCCACCGTCACGGCGGCTGTACCGGCTGCGGCGGCCGTCACCCCGGCCGTCACCAGCTACGTGTGGGCCAGCAACCCCACCGCCGCCAGCTACACGGTGCCGACGTGGACCTCCGGCGGCCGCACCTACTACTCGTACGCCAAGAATCCCGGCGGCGGGCCGATCACCGTGACCCGGTCCGGTGCCGGCGCATACCAGGTGCGGTTCGGTGGGCTCGGCTCGCTGGTGACCGGCGGCGGGGGAGTGGCCCACGCCCAGGCGTACGGCGCGGCGGCCCGGTTCTGCACCGTGGGCTCCTGGTACCCGTCCGGTGCCGATCTGCTGGTCAACGTGTACTGCTTCGGGGCCGGCGGTGCCCGGCAGGATGCGTACTTCGTGGCGAACTTCGTCGAAGCCAGTGGCTCCACGCTCGCCGTCGACGGCGTGTCGTACCTCTGGTCCAACAATCCAACCTCGCCGATGTACACCCCGAGCGGCTGGTACCGCTACGACGCCGGCGGCGGCACCCCGTGGGTGGCGCGGGACGCGCCCGGCTCGTACGCGGTGGAGCTGCCCGCCTCGGCCGCCCAGACGCAGACCACGTTCTACCAGATCACCGCCTACACGTCGGCGGCCGTGAAGTGCAAGGTGGACTCGTACCTCGCCGACGGGATCGCCCGGGTGCGGTGCCGGGACGCCTCCGGAGCCTTTGTCGACTCCCGGTTCACCATCACCTGGACCGTGCACAACCTGCTGCAGCAGATCGCCCCGACGGCGCTGGCGACGGTCGACGACACGTACCCGTCGGGTGGGCCGGCACCGGCGATCACCTGGACCAACGACAGCTCGGTGAGCGGCGACTACGCCGTCACCCGCACCGGCACCGGACGGTACGAGATGGTCTTCCCGCAGATCATCGACTACTCCGGGCACGCCGTGGCGTACGCGCTCGGCTATCAGGACGCGCACTGCCACGTGCAGTACTGGCACCCGGTCGGCACCACCGACATGAACGTCGGCGTGACCTGCCTGAACAGCGCTGGCAGCCCGGTCAACACCCCGTTCACGGTCGGCTTCACCTGGTAGTGCGGACCTGGCAGGAGGGTGTGCCGTTCCGGTGGGATCTGGTCACACCGGACCAGCTCGGAACGTTGCTCGACGGTGCCGCGCCGCCGGACCTGTGGTTCCTCGATGAGCTCGTCACCTGCACCGGGAAGGTGCTGGCCCGCAGCGGAAACGGTGACCTGTACTTCGTCGGCAGATCGTTGGACTCGATGTTCGACCTACTCGGCGGAGTCCTCGCCGGACTCGTCGGCGTCCAGCGACTGCATCGGCTGCCGCTGTCGTTCCAGCGCCCGGCGGTCAGGTCCGGGAGCCGGTGGCGGCGGCGTCCGTTGACCCGCGCCGAGGTGGCCCAGGGGAGACGGTTCCTCGCCGCGGTCGGGCTGACGCCCCATGCGCTGGCCCGACGGGACCGGCCGGCGGTCCTGGTAGACGTCGTGCATCGGGGTGCGACGTTCACCGAACTGTTCACCCTGCTGCGCGACTGGATCGACGCCGAACGGGAGCCATGGCCGGTCATCCGCCGCAAGCTGCGCTTCGTCGGTGTCACCCGCCGGACCAGGACCAGCCCGAACACGTACCGGTGGCAGCAGCACGCCGACTGGACCCGGACGCTGCCCGCCGCCGCCGTGACCAACGTGTCGCTGGATCCGTGGGTCTGGTCGCACTTCGGTGACCGTCAGGTGAAGCTGACCCGCTCGTCCTACCCCGACCGGTGGCTGGCCGAAGACACCGGACCCGGCCGCGACGAGCGCACCCGGCAGGCCCTTACCGAGGCCGCCGCGCTGGTGGCGTACGGACGCAGTCGGGCCGGCCGCCACGGCGTCGCCCGCGCCGTGGGACGCGACCACGCACTCGCGCAGCCCTGGCTGCGCGCCCTCGTCACCAACCTCACCAGGAGCTGACCGACAGCCTCAGATGCTCGGCTAGGTTCCTTGGCATGGGTCACGATCGTCAGGTGGGCACGGTGCGGCAGCTGTCGCGCTATCCGGTCAAGTCGATGCTGGGAGAGGACCTGGACCAGGCGTACGTCAACGAGGCAGGCATCGCCGGCGACCGCGCGTTCGCCGTGCTCGACTGTGTCACCGGCAAGGTGGCCAGCGCCAAGAACCCGCGGCTGTGGCGGGACATGCTGACCGTACGGTCCACGCTGCTGCCTCCCGACGCCGCCGGCACCCCGGCGGTCCGGCTGATCATGGCGGACGGTACGACCGGGACCGTGACGGTGACCGGCCGCCCCGATCCGGCGCTGTCCACGCTGCTGGGCCGGGACGTGCGGCTGCTCGACCGGGCCGCGCCGGGCACGACCATCGAACGGATGGACCCGGACCAGGTACGCACCGACGACGACCTGTCGCACGCGCAGACCGCCAGCTCCGTGCTGGCTGCCGGCTCCCCACCCGGCACGTTCTTCGACTTCGCGCCTCTGCACCTGATGACCACCGCGACGCTGGCCAGCCTCGCGGCCCACTCAGGTCGGCCGGTCGACAGCCGGCGTTTCCGGCCCAACATCGTCGTCGAGGTGCCCGGCCCGGCTGCCGGCTTCGTCGAGAACCTCTGGCCGGGGCGTCGGCTGCGGATCGGCGCCGACATGGTCGCCGAGGTCGTCATCGCGACCCCACGATGCGTGGTTCCGGCGCTGCGGCACGGTGACGTCGAGCCGGAGGTCGCGCTGCTGCAGGTGCTGAGCCGGCACAACCGGCTGCGTCTGGCGGGCGTCGGCGTTCTGCCGTGCGCCGGGGTGTACGCCCGCCCACTGGAGGCCGGCGTCATCCACTCCGGTGACCCGGTCGAGTTCTGCTGACCGTACCCGGTGATTCAGCGGGCGCGGCGATAGTGCAGGGCCACCGCGCCGTTGCGCAGCGGCTGCGCCGAGAGCAGTTCGAGCTGGCGGGTGCCGGGCAGCCCACCCTGGTACAGCGTCGGGCTGTGGCCGGCGATCCTGGGATGGACCAGCAGCTGGTACTCGTCGATCAGGTCCAGCCGGTCCAGTTCGGTCGCGAGCGTGCCGCTGCCGACGAGGACCCCGGCCGGAGTCGCGTCCTTGAGCTTCTGCACGCCCGCACGCAGATCGCCGGCGATGTGGTGGCTGTTGGTCCACGGGAAGTCGGTACGGGTGGACGACACCACGTACTTGGGTTTGGTCTCCAGCTTGACCGCCCACTCGCGGACGGCCGGCGGCGCGGCCTGGTCGCCGCGGGCGACGGCCGGCCAGTAGCTTTCCATCATTTCGTAGGTGACCCGGCCCCACAGCATCGCCCCGCTTCCGTCCATGAGACGGGTGAAGAGGGCGTGCGTCTCGTCGTCGGCGATCCCTTCCCGGTGGTCGACGCAACCGTCCAGGGTGATGTTGAGGCTGAAGGTGAGCAGGCCCATGGCCGGCGAGTCTAACGCCGGGTCGACGGCCAGACATAGCATCGAGTCCATGGCGCTGACGAGGGACGACGTCGACCGGTTCGAGTCGGCCAGGCCGCGACTGGCGGCGATCGCCTACCGCCTGCTCGGCTCCGCCAGCGAAGCCGAGGACGCCGTGCAGGAGACGTTCCTGCGTTGGCAGGCCGCCGACGTCGACCGGATCGACGTCCCCGAGGCGTGGCTGACGAAGGTCCTCACCAACCTGTGCCTCAATCAGTTGACCTCCGCGCGGGCCCGCCGGGAGACGTACGTCGGTCAGTGGCTGCCGGAACCGCTGCTCGCCGGCGACCCGATGCTCGGCCCGGCCGACACCGCCGAGCAGCGCGAATCCGTCTCGTACGCCGTCGTTGCCCTGATGGAGCGGCTGACGCCGCAGGAGCGGGCCGTGTACGTCCTGCGGGAGGCGTTCGACTATCCGCACCGCGACATCGCCGGCATCCTCGGTGTCTCCGAGGCCGCCAGCCAGCAGCTCCTGCACCGGGCCCGGCAGCACCTCGCCGACGGCCGGGCCCGCGCCGAGGTCGACCGGGCCGCCGCCCGGCGGGTCGTCGAAGAGTTCCTGGCCGCCGCCACCAGCGGTCGGATCGAACCACTGGTACGCCTGCTCACCGGAGACGCCGTGTCGATCGGTGACGGCGGCGGACACGTCCCGGCCCGTGCGACGCCGGTCGTCGGGGCCGTCGCGGTCGCGAAGTTCCTGCGCGGCCTGTTCACCCCGGGTGCGGCCAAGCGTGCGCTGCTCGGTGGCTCGCCAGCGGTCTACGCGTGGACCGCCAACGGTGACCCCGCGGTCGTGGTCGTCGTCGACGGTCGGGTCATCGGCGTCATGTGTCTGCAGGTCACCGCCGAGGGTGTCGCCGTGGTCCGCAGCCAGGTCAACCCCGACAAGCTGCACCGGGCCACCGCGTCCTGGGCCGCCGCCGACCACGGGGAACCGCTGTTCACCGCCTTCTGACCACTGCGTGTGAGGTGCTTCACGCCGCTGTCGAGTCAGCAAACGCCGGGCTGCCCGGTTCAGGTGGTGTCACACCCCGTGCAGACAGACAGGAGCAGGACATGCGGCACCGCATCATCGTCCTCGGCGCCGGATACGCCGGAGCCAGCGCCGCCGGCCGCCTCGCTCGGCGGCTCGACCCCGGAAACGTCGCCATCACCGTCGTCAACGCCGAGACCGACTTCGTCGAACGCGTCCGGATGCACCAGTTGGCGACCGGCCAGGACCTCAAGCCGCGACCGCTGCGGGAGATGTTCGCCGGCACCGGCGTCGAGCTGCGGATCGCGAAGGTCACCGGTGTCGACGTCGACGCCGGAACCGTCACGGTCACCGCCAGCGACGGCGACACGGCCGCCGGCAACGGCACCGGCGGCACCGACGTGCTCGGCTACGACACCCTCGTCTACGCCCTCGGCAGCGGCTGGAACCCGGGAGCCGTCCCCGGCGTCGCCGAACACGCCGCCGAGATCGCCAGCCGGCCCGGCGCGCTGCGGCTGCGGCAGCGCCTTGCCGGCCTTGCCGCCGGGCAACCCGTCATCGTGGTCGGCGGCGGACTGACCGGCCTGGAAGCCGCGACCGAGATCGCCGAGGCCCGCCCCGACCTCGACGTCGCCCTCGCCGTGCGCGACGGCCTCGGCGGCACCCTCTCGCCGAAGGGCCGCGCGCATCTGCGCAAGGTCCTCGCCGGGCTCGACATCACCGTGCACGAGCACACCGCCGTCGTCAGCGTCGAGGCCGACCGGGTCACCACCGCCGACGGCGGTGCCGTCCCGGCTGCGGTCACCGTCTGGACCGCCGGGTTCGCCGTCCACCCGATCGCCCGTAACACCGGATTGACGCTGGCCGACAGCGGCCAGATCGTGGTCGACGAAACCATGCGTTCGGTCTCGCATCCGAACGTGTACGCGGTCGGCGACGCGGCCTGGGTGATCGGCCCCGGGGACAGGCCACTACGGATGTCGTGCGCCTCGGGAATACCGACCGCCTGGCAGGCCGCCGACGCGGTCGCGGCCCGGATGACCGGCGGGAAGCTGCCGAACACGCCGCTGCGCTACTTCAACCAGTGCATCTCGCTGGGCCGCCGCGAGGGCCTGATCCAGTACGTCACCGCCGACGACCGGGCCAGGCCGGCGGTGCTGACCGGGCGGCTCGCCGCCGTCTACAAGGAGCTGGTCTGCAAGGGTGCCGCCTGGGGGGTCGGCAACCCGACGCTCGGGCTGCCGACCCGCCGCCGCGCCAGCCGCGCCAGCCGGGTCAGGGCCGGAGCAGAACTTTGATGGCGCGGCGTTCGTCCATCGCCCGGTAGGCGTCGGCGGCCCGGTCGAGGGGCAGGGTCAGGTCGAAGACCCTGCCCGGATCGATCTCCCGGCGCTGGATCAGGTCGATCAGGTCGGGCAGGAAGCGGCGTACCGGGGCGGGACCGCCGTGCAGGTGTACGCCGGAGAAGAACAGCTCCATGCCGGGCAGCTGCACGCCGTGGGCGACGCCGACGTAGCCGACGTGCCCGCCGGCCCGGGTGGAGCGGATCGCCTGGAGCATCGACTCCTGGGTGCCGACGGCCTCGATGACCGAGTGCGCGCCGAGGCCGCCGGTGAGCTCCCTGACCCGGGCGACACCCTCGTCACCGCGTTCGGTGACGATGTCGGTCGCGCCGTACTCCAGGGCGAGCTTCTGCCGGGAGGTGTGCCGGCTCATCGCGATGATCCGCTCCGCGCCGAGCTGCTTCGCGGCCAGGACGCCGAGCAGGCCGACGGCGCCGTCACCGACGACGGCCACCGTCCGGCCCGGCCCGGCCTGGGCGGCGACGGCGCCGAACCAGCCGGTGCCCAACACGTCGGAGGCGGCGAGCAGGCTCGGGATCAGATCGGCGTCCGGGGCGTCGGCGGTGGCGACGAGGGTGCCGTCGGCCAGCGGGATCCGGGCGTACTGGGCCTGCGAGCCGGTGGGGGTGGCAAACTCCCGGTTGACGCAGTGCGTGTGGTAGCCGGCCCGGCAGATCTCGCAGGTGTTGTCGGAGGCGAAGAACGAGCCGACGACGAACTGCCCCGGCCGTACGGTGCGCACCTCGTCGCCGACCTCCTCGACGTAGCCGACGTACTCGTGGCCCATCGGCTGCGGCCCGGCGATCTTCTCGATTCCCCGGTACGGCCACAGGTCGGACCCGCAGACGCAGGTCGCGGCCAACCGGATGATCGCGTCGGTCGGGGCGACGATCGTCGGCTGCTCCCGCTGCTCCACCCGGACGTCACCGGGGGCGTGCAGGACGGTTCCGAGCATGGTGCGTACTCCTTCACACGAACACGGATGGTCGGGCCGGTCCCCGCGCGGCGGTCCGCCGATCGGGGCCGGGCACTGCCCAGCAAACCCGGTCTGCGGCCGGTCGGGGAGTTTCTGCCGAAAGGTGTACCGGCAGGGCACCCCACCGGCGGGCGGCGCCACGTACCGTCGGTGACGTGGACAACCGCACCGAGGTCCGCGAGTTCCTCGTCTCACGCCGCGCCAAGATCAGCCCGGCGCGGGCCGGGCTGCCCGCCGGCACCAACCGCCGCGTCCCCGGGCTGCGCCGCGCCGAGGTCGCCGCGCTGTCCGGGGTGAGCATCGAGTACTACGCCAAGCTCGAACGCGGCGCGTTGGCCGGGGTGTCGACCAGTGTGCTCGACGCGATCGCCCGCGCCCTGCAGCTCGACGACGCTGAACGGGCCCACCTGTTCGACCTGGCCCGCGCCGCCGAGGGCAGCAGCACCCTGATGCGCCCCCGGCGTCGCCGCAGCCGGCAGTGGACCCCGCACCCCAGCCTGCGGTGGACCCTCGACGCCGTCACCGACGGGCCGGCGTTCGTGCGTAACGGCCGGATGGACCTGCTCGCCGGCAACCAGCTGGCCCGCGCCTTCTACGACCAGGTGTACGCGCAGCCGCAGCGACCACCGAACCTTGCCCGGTTCACGTTCCTCGACCCCGCCGCCCGGGACTTCTACCCCGACTGGGGGACGGCGGCCGACATCGTGGTCGCCATCCTGCGTACCGAGGCCGGCCGCGACCCGCATGACAAGGACCTGCACGACCTGGTCGGGGAGCTGTCCACCCGCAGCGCCGAGTTCCGCACCCGGTGGGGCGCGCACGACGTCCGCCACCACGGCACCGGCACGAAGACGTACCGGCACCACGTCGTCGGTGAGCTGACCCTCGCCTACGAAGGGCTGGAGATGGCCGCCGAGCCCGGACTGACCCTGACGATCTACGCGGCCGAGCCGGGCAGCCCGTCGGCGGACGCGCTACGCCTGCTCGCTTCGTGGGCCGCCTCCCAGCAGCAGCCGGACACCGTCGACCGCTAGGAACCGCCCAACGCCTGGCGCAACGCCTGTTCGCGTTCGGCGATGACGGCCTCGGTCCTGGGCTGCAGATCATCCAAGATGGACACCATCGGGCCCTTCGAGAAGAAGCCGGCCGCGTTCACCATCAGAACCCGGCCGGCCTCAACAGCGTTCGCCAGCTGCGTCGCGGCCTGCTCGGCTTCCGCCGGGAACTCGATGGCGGCCAGCGCCTCGCCGTAGGTGACGAACAGATCCGCCAACGCCCGAGCGTCCTGCTGGGCGGTCAGCAGCCCGGCATCCATCAGACCGTCGCCGGCCCGGTCCACGTTGGTGGCGAGTTGCCCCGCCAACGGCTCGTACCGGCTGTGGAACTGCTCGGCGGCCTGCTCGAACTCGTCGGCGGGTCCGCCGCCCCTGGCCAACACCACCACCACGACCGCGGCCACGGCCAGCACCGCGATCACCGCGCCGGCTACGGCGAACCCTGCGACAGGGGAGCGACGGCGTTCATCCGTGGTGGTCATCAGGAGTCCACCCCGGCCTGGGCCCTGCTGCAGGCAGTGTCGGCCTGGCGGAGCGCGGTGTCCAGCTTGTCCTCGTCGCCGGCGCGGGCGGCGTCGAACATCTCCTGCGCCCGCCGCATGCACGGCAGCAGGACGTCACGTTCCTCGGTGACGCCGGCCAGGTTCTCCTTCGTGCTGTTCAGCTCGTCGGTCAGCTCGCCGACCCGTACCTCGGTCTCAGCGATCTTCTCGTCCCGCTCGGTGACGATGTCGCGCTGCTCCTGCAGTTGGGTGCTGAGATCTGAGCTGGTCTCGCGGAGCTCGCCACGCTCGTTGAGGTACAGGCCGAAGCCGACGGCCCCGAGGGCGAGAAGCAGCACCGACAGGACCGCGAGAGCCAGTGTGGCCCGCCCCTTCGGCGCGGGCGGTGGCACCTGCGGGTACGTCGGCGGCCCGTACGTGGGCGGCCCGGAGGTCGGCGGTGTGGCGGTCGGCGGCCCGTACGCCGGCGGCGCGGCGGTCGGCGGGGCGGCACCCGGTGCAGTGGCGGTCGGCGGTGCGGAGACGGGCGGCGGAGGCGCCGGCGGATAGGCGGCGGCCGGGTAGGTCGGCGCGGGGGTCGCCGGGGCACTGTACTGGGCGTCCTCCGACCCGTACGGGTACGACATGGTTCCTCCGATGGTGTCGATCAGCAGACGTGGAAGGTCTCGCAGGCGGTCTGGATCGGTACGGCGAGCCCGATGCCCTCCGCGTCCCGCGCCTTCGCGTTGGCGATCCCCACGACCTCCTTGCGTGTGTTGATGACGGGGCCACCGGAGTTGCCGCGATTGACGGGCGCGTCGAACTGGATCACCGACCCGGGCCCGTCGGTACGCTCACGCACCGCGCTGACCACACCGGTCGTGATCGTCTGGGTGAGCCCGAGCGGCGCGCCGACGACCAGGACGCTCTCGCCGGCACCGGGGGGATCGGCGGCGGCGGGCAGGCCCGCGAACCCGGTGTCGACCTTCAGCAGGGCGATGTCCTGCGACTGGTCCACATCCGTGATCACCGCCGTGTACCGCTTGCCGTCCCGCTCCAACCGCACCGATCTGCCGTTGCGCGACCAGACCGCCTCGACCACGTGGAAGGCGGTCAGCACGTTGGTGCGGCCGGTCCCGCCGGACGCGCTCCCGCCGGACGCGGTCGCATCGGGCGCACCGACGGCGAAGGCGCTGCCGGTGAAGTCGTCGGCGATCACCTGGAAGACGCTGGGCAGCACGGCGGCCGCGACCGTCGGCGGGTCGAAGACCTGCTCAGCGTCTTCCTCGACCGCCGCGAGCCGGCCGTCCAGGCTGTCCAGCCGCTGATCGGTGCCGTCGGCGGCCTCCTGCTGGCTCCGCTGCGCGCCGGCCAGATCCTCCCGCAGCTGGTCGATCTGCCCCGCCTGGACGCCGACGACCGCCGCGAGCGCGACCAGTGCGGCCGTAACGCCCGTCGCGGCAGCCCAGCGCAGCACGCCCGTCGCCATGACACCCCCATGAGACTCACCCACCGTCCCGTCTGCGTGATCGAGCGTATCGGCGCTGGTGGTGGCCCGGTGATAGTCGTTTGACCCCCATCGACGGCCCGGGAACGTGCACGGCCTCGATACGATCGGCTCCGTGCCGGGCGCGGTGGAACAGCGGCTACTCCGTCAAGGGCTGCGGTACGCGCTCAATCTGCGTATCGTCGTGATCGGACTGTCCAGCTCGGTCTATCTGGCCCTCGGTGCCGCACCCGACCGGGCGGCCGCCGTGGCGGTCGTGGTGGCGTTCAACGCGTGGAGCCTGGGCTACGCCGCCGCCCTGGTGCGCGGCTCCCGGCATACCCGCCGCTGGCTGCCACTGGTCGACGTCGCGGCGGTGTGCGGCGCCTGCCTGACCCAGAGCTGGACCGTCGTGTCCGACCCGCGCGGGGGGTCGACCTGGATCCTCGTCGTCGTCAACCTGGTCGTCGTCACCTACCCGTGGCAGGTCGACTGGCCGCTGCTCACCGGGGCCACCGCCGCCATCGTGACCACGTACTTCGTCGGCGCGACCCTGGCCGACCCGGGCGGCTGGCTCGCCGACCCGGCGATCGGGCCGTGGACGGCCGCGCAGGCGGCGCTGTCCTGGGCTCTGTACCGGTTCGTGCGGCGCGGTGCCCGCGTCGCCGACCGGGCCGTCGAACGTGCCGCGCGGCTGGGCCGCGCGGCGGCTGTCGCGGCGGCCCGGCGTCGTGACGAACAGGAGTACCTCGCGGCGCTGCACGACACCGCCGCCGCGACCCTGTTGGTGGTCGGTGGCGGTGTGGTGGCCCGCCACGAGCCATGGCTCGCTGAGCAGGCCCGCCGGGATCTGCGGGAACTGCACCGCTCCGCCGAGGCCGCCCAGGGCGAGACCGACCTCGTTGCGCTGCTGCGCGACGCCACCGGCACCACCGCCCTGCACATCACCTGGCGCACCCCCGACAGACTGCCGTTGCCGGCCGCCGACGCCGTGGCGCTCAGCCGAGGCGTCCGCGAGGCGGTGAACAACGTGGCCCGGCACGCCGGGACCGGCCGGGCCGAGATCCGGGTGACGGACGACGCCGAGCGGGTCACGGTGACGATCACCGACCGCGGCGTCGGCTTCGACCCGGCCAAGGTCGGCCCCGACCGGTACGGGGTGACCCGGTCGTTGACGGAGCGGATGATCCGCGTCGGCGGTCAGGCCCGGATCGACAGCCGGCCCGGCCATGGCACCACCGTCACCCTGACCTGCCCCCGGGCCGTGCCCGAGATCACCGGCACCGACCGGGGCGTCATCGCGGCCTCGTTCCAACGGGGACTGCGCTGGGCCGTCGTCGTGCTGAGCCTGGCGATCCTGCTGCTGCTCGACCTGGCCCGGCTGCTGACCAGCCGCGAGGCGTACACCTCGCTCTGGCCGCAGTTCGTCGCCTGGGCCGGCCTGCTCGCGGTGACCCTCGCCGTGGGTGTCGCCACCTGGCGCGACCGCCCGCTCGGCCGGTGGCGGCTGCCGCTGCTGGCGCTGGTCTTCGGGGTGTCCGCGCTGGCGACCTCGTCGGTGCGGCCGGAGTACCTGCTCGGCCCGGCGCACTGGTCGGAGGGCGACGCCGGCTGGCAGGTGGTGCTGCTCATGATGGACGCCCGGGTCGCCGCCTTCGCGGCCGTTCTCGTCGCCCAGTACCTGATGACGTTCGGGCAGGCCGCCCTCGCCGGTGACGCGGCGTTGAGCGTCGCCGGCGCGGTGAGCGCCAGCTGGGCGGTGCTCGCCTTCCAGGTCGCGATCGCGATGATCGCCGCCGTGCTGCGCCAGATGGCGACCTCGTCGGCGCGGGCGATGGGCGCCGCCGAGCGGGTACGCACCGCCGAGGCGGTCGCCCGACACCTGCACGCCGACCGGGCCGACCGGATGTCGGCGCTGGCGGCCACCACCGTACCGCTGCTGGAAGGTCTGGCCGGCGGCGCGCTGGACCCCGGCGACGAGGCGGTGCGCCGGTCGTGCGCGGCCGAGGCCGCCCGGATGCGCCGGCTGATCGTCGAGGACGCCGGCACCGCCGACTCACTGTCCCACGAGCTGCGGGCCTGCATCGAGCAGGCCGAACGCAACGGTGTCACGGTCACCTTCGCCGAACGCGGCACCCGCCCCGAGCTGCCGCCGCCGGTGCGCCGGCGGCTCGTCGAGCCGGCGATCGCCGCCCTCGCCACGGCCAGCGGCACGGCCCGGCTGACGGTCGCCAGCACCGGCGGGACGGTGACCGTCAGCCTCGTCGCCGCCGGCCCCACCGTCGCCGTCGCCTGGCTCGACCCGGGGGCGGGCGCCGACGTCGTCGTGCTCGACCTGCAGCTCGACGTCACCGGCCCCGCCTACGGTGACCTCAAGCGGCTCGTCGACGCCGGCCGCCAGGTCGTCGTCTACAGCATGCGCGACGACCGGGACAGTGCCCTCACCGCCCTCGACATCGGTGCCTTCACCTATCTGACCAAGGCCGAGGGCGAGGAGCACCTGGTGGCCGCGGTCACCGCCGCCGCGGCCGGTACGCCGTACACCCCGCCGGCCCTCGCCGGTGCGTTCGGCACCGACGAGCGTTCCCAACGCCCCCGGCTGTCCCCGCGTGAACAGCAGGTGCTGATCGAATGGTTCCACTCCGAGTCGAAGGAGATGGTCGCCAACCGGCTGCGCCTGACCGTGCACCGGGTCAACTCCTGCCTGGAGCGGGTCCGCGTCAAGTACGCCAACGTCGGCCGCGAGGCGCCCACCAAGGCCGCCCTCGTCGCCCGCGCCCTGCAGGACGGCCTCATCACCACCGATGAACTCTGACCGGCCGCCGTCCGAGACCGGTACGCGGCCTGCCGGTGGTGTCCAACAGCCGCGTACCTCCCGTCATCGGCCGGGTCAGAAGCTGAGCCGCCAGCTGTCGATGTACGCCGGCCCGGACACCCCCCAGTAGTGGTCCTCGACCCGCAGCTTCCAGGTGCCGTTCGCGGGTTGCCCGGACGGGTCGACGACGAAGGTCCGGAACATGTTCGGCAGACCCATGCCGTTGACGCCCTGCAGGGTGAACACCCGCCCGTCCGGCGCGACCAGCTGGTAGCTGAGGTCCCGGGACCACGGGTGCACCACCCGTACGTCCACCCAGGCGCTGCGGCCCGGTGCATGGTCGCACCCGGTCACCGTGATCGGGCTCTCGGCGACGTCATGGTCGGCGATCGGCACGTCGGCGGTCGCCACACCGCCGCACACCGGCACCGGCAGGTCGGCCCCGGCGAGGTTCAACGCCCAGGAGTCGAAGAATCCGGTGCCCTGCGGGCCGGCGTCGCGCACCTGCAGGCGCCACGTCCCGTTGGCCACCTTGTCCGACAGGTCGTAGGTGAAGGTGTGGTCGACGTCGGGGCCGGCTCCGCTGCCGGTGCGGACCAGCAGGAAGTAGCGGGTGCCGTCCGGGGCGAACAGCTCCACCTGCAGGTCGTGGATGGCGGTGTGCTCGATGCGTACCTCGATGGTGCTGTTGCTGGCCGCGTTGCCCGCGCAGCCGGTGATGGTGATGGGGATGTCGACGGCTCCGCTGAACGGCAGCGCCGTGTCGGTGTCGTTGACGGCGGCGCAGCCCGGCAGCGCATCGACGGTCAGGGTGAAGCCGGTCGTCCGGGTGGCGGCCGTACCGGTGCCGAGGATCACCACCGGGTACGTGCCGGCGCTGGTGAGGGCCGCGGTGCTGATGGTCAGCGTGGTGCTGCCGGCCGAGCCGATCGTGGCCGGGGTGAAGGTGGCGCTCGCGCCCCGCGGCAGCCCGACCGCGCTGAGACCGACGGACTGCGCCGCGCCGGCGGTGACCGTCGCCGTGACGGTGGTGGTGACGGTGCCCCCGGCCGGCGTGGTCGCGCTCGCCGGCCCGGCGGTCAGGCTGAAGTCGTCGTCGGCGGTGACGTCGTCGACGTAGAGCAGCCGGTCCGGTGAGCCGGTGCCGGGGTCGGTCACCACCCCGGGCGTGGCCTCGGCGAGGAGCTCGGCGGTGACCTGCGCCGGGGTGTAGTCGGGGTGGTCCGCGAGGATCAGCGCGGCGGCGCCGGTGACGTGTGGGGCGGCCATCGAGGTGCCGCTGGCCGGCACGGCGGCGGTGTCGCTGTCGAGACCGGCCGAGACGATGTCGACGCCCGGGGCGAAGATGTCGACACAGCCGCCCACATTGGAGAACGGGGCGCGGGCGTCGTCGGGACCGGTGGCACCGACCGTGATCGCCTCCGGCACCCTGGCCGGGGACCTGGTGCAGGCGTCGGTGCCGTCGTTGCCGGCCGCCACGACGTAGGTGATGCCGTCGGCGACGGACCGGGCCACGGCCTGGTCCATCGGCGTGTAGGAGAAACCGCCGAGGCTCATGTTGGCCACCGCCGGCTCGCCCGGGTCGTGGTCGGCGGTGACCCAGTCGATGCCGCCGATCACGGTGGCGACGTTGCCTTCGCCGTTGCAGTTGAGCACCCGTACGGCGACCAGCTCCACGTTCTTGGCCACCCCGTAGGTGGTGCCGCCGACCGTGCCGGCGACGTGCGTGCCGTGCCCGCGACAGTCGCTGGCGTCGTCGTCGCTGTCGATGGTGTCCCGCCCGGAACGGACCCGTCCGGTGAACTCGTGGTGGGTCAGTCGCATGCCGGTGTCGATGATGTAGGCCCGCACGACCGGCGCGACGTCCGGATAGGCGTACGCGTCGTCGAGCGGTCCGGTCCGCTGGTCGATCCGGTCGAGGCCCCAGGACGGCACCGGCGTCTGCACGTCCGCCGCCGTCACGGTGTGGTTCTGCGTCACCGAGGCCACCCGGGGGTCGGCGGCCAGGCGGCGGGCCTGGCGCTGTGGGAGCCGGACCTCGAAGCCACGCAGCGCGTGCCGGTAGACCTGGGCGACGTCACCCCGGTACCGGTCGGCGAGCGCGGACACGGTGCGTTCGACCCCGCTGGCGGTGTCGGCGGCGCCGCCGGCCACCGTGTCGGCGAGGACGACGATGTACGAGTCCGCCACGGCGGTGGCGCCGCCGACGCCGTGCACGGTCGCCTCCGGTGGCGCGGCGGCCGCCCCGGGTGCCGCTGGGACCAGGGCCAGCAGCGCCGTCAACAGCACTCCTGCTCTTGCCGACACCATGCTCGTTCCTCCCGGTGCGTCGAAGCTGACGTTTCATGGATCTGCGTCAACAGCATGCGGCGGGAAATTCAGAGCCTTCTGAGAGCCGCCGCCGCGCCGGATTGCCGGGTGGCGCGGCGGCGGGTGGCGTCGGCGTCCGGTCGACGCCCGGATTGGACGCCGACATCAGCTGGCCAGGGTCAGCACCAGCTCAACGACAAGTTGACCCGGGTGACGTTGCGGATGACGTTGTTGGCACCGCCGCAGGGGCTCTGCACGATTCGATGTTGGTGACGGTCAGGTTCTGGAAGGTGATCCCGGGGGAGATCGGGAAACTCGCTGCGGGCCCGCCCGCCGCTTTCGGACAAGCAGAAGATGCCGCGTCCGCCGCCGCTGGCGATGACCGTTGCGCACCTTGACCGCGCGGTCGTCGCCGTGGTTGTCGATGCGGATGCCGAGCCCGCCGGACAGCCGCAGGTTCTGCACCTTGACATCGGTGGTGCCGCAGGTACACCGAGGGCCATGTCACCGGAGCCGGAGCCGGTCACGTTGATGGTGCCGCACACGTCCAGCACGGTGTAGCTGGGCAGCGACAGCCGGGAGCTGGTCGGTACGTTGCCGGAGCCACGCACGACGACCCGCTGTTTGCTGGTCCGTTCGGAGCTGAGGCCGTGCATCGCGGCCTGCATGGCGGCGAGCATGTCGCCGTCGCGGGACAATTCGGACGCTACCGCCGACCCGTACTCCGCCGCTGGACGGCCGGAGCCCACCAGGGAATCCTCATTTTTCCCTCAGCACCGCCTCAGACATCGGGTGGAGCGACTGTGCGACGATCTTGGCGCAGCCCGACCGGGCGGGGGCGGTGGTGAGGTGGCAGCAGTGTCGATGGACCGTGCGGTTCTCAACTTCTACGCGGGACCTACCGGCCTGCCCCGCAGCGTCATGGAACGCATCCGCGTCGAACTCGACGACTTCCAGGGCACCGGGATGAGCGTGATGGAGATCAGCCACCGGGCACCCGAGGTCGAGTTCCTCCTGGCCGACACGACCGAACGGGTCCGTCGCCTGCTGGGCCTCGGCGACGAGTCCGACGTTCTGCTGCTGCAGGGTGGCGGATCGCTCCAGTTCGCAATGGTCCCGATGAACTTCTCGGCACCCGGTGACCCGGTCGACTACGTCGACACCGGGTACTGGGCAGCCAAGGCGATCCGTGAGCCACGGACCCTCGGACGCGACGTGGCGGTAGTGGCCTCCTCCGCCGACCGGGACCACACCTACGTTCCACCGGACGGCTCGATCCGGCCCCGGCCGGACGCCCGCTACCTGCACCTGGTCACCAACAACACGGTGGAGGGCACCCAGTTCCACCAGGCACCCGCCGTCGCGGTGCCGGTGATCGCGGACATGAGCTCCGACCTGATGTCCGACACCTTCGACCCGGCGGCGTACGACGTCGTCTACGCCCACGCGCAGAAGAACATCGGCGTCGCCGGAGTGACCGTCGTGGTCGCGCGTCGGTGCATGCTGGACGGCATCGTCGGTGAGCTGCCGGCGGTGCTCGACTACCGGGTGCACCGACGACACGGGTCGAACTTCCACACCCCGCCGACCTTCGCCATCTACGTCACCTGGTTGATGCTGGGCTGGTTGGCCGACGAAATCGGCGGGCTGGCCAGCATGGGCGGGATCAACCGACGCAAGGCGCAGATCCTCTACGACTACCTGGACGGCGTCCCGTTCTACCGCACCACCGTCGACCCGGCGTCGCGCTCGCTGATGAACGTGGTGTTCGACCTGCCCACCCCGCAGCTGCTGGCGGAGTTCCTGGCCGAGGCGCAGCAGGCCGGTATCGCCGGGCTGGCCGGGCACCGCTCGGTGGGTGGCTGCCGGGCCAGCCTGTTCAATGCGGTGACCGTCGAGTCGGTCGAACGGCTGGTCGACTTCCTGCACACTTTCGAGCGCCGCAACCGGACGACGGACCTGCCACCCGAACCGTCCACCGAACGATAGAGACAAGCCACGATGAATGCTGCTCCGTTCCAGGAACTGCCCTGGCCGCGTATCCGGGAACTCGTGGTTGACGCGCTGAGCGTCGGTCACCGAACCCACATGGCGCACGGCATGGTGGAGTTCGACGTGTCCCGCCCGATGGAGTTGGTCGCGCACTACCGGGCCCAGGTGCCCGACGGGCTGTCGTTCACCGCCTTTCTGGTTTACTGCCTCGGTCACGCGGTCGACGAACACAAGATGCTGCACGCCTTCCGCAAGGGCCGTCGCAAGCTGGTCGTCTTCGACGATGTGGACGTCAACACACTGCTGGAGAAGCGCAAGCCCGACGGATCGCTGGTACCGGTCATCTACGTGGTCCGGGCCGCGAACCGCAAGAGTCTGGCGCAGGTCAACCACGAGATGCGCGCCGCTGCCCGTACCGACCTGTACGACGACGAAGGGGTCCGTCGACGCCGCCAGCTCCTGCGGCTGCCGCGCCCGGCCCGGCGGGCGCTCTGGTGGTGGATGCGGCGCGACCCGGCCCGGGTCAAACGTCAGTGGGGCACCGTCGGACTGTCCAATGTCGGCTCCTTCATCAGCCCGCGCCCGTCCTGGGGGATCTCGATCTCGTTCCTGACCAGCACGCTCATCGTCGGCGGAATGTTCGACAAGGTGCGGTGGATCGACGGTGCCGCCGCGCCCCGTAAGACCCTCAGCGCCACCGTCACGGTCGACCACGACATCGTCGACGGTGCACCCGGAGCCCGGTTCGGCGAGACGTTGGCCGGGCTGATCGAGAACGCCGCCGGTCTCGACGACACGTTCGTCACCGAGACCCTCACACTGCAGGGAGGCGAAGACAGTGCCGCGAAGTGACCACCCGCCGCTGCGGCTGCGGCTCAGCGCCCTGCGTACCGACCTGCTGGGCGTGCAGAAGCGACTGGTCGCCGACCACGACGGATTCGTCCGGTACCGCGTACTGCACCGGGTCTTCACGCTGCTGGCCGATGCGGACGCCAACCAGCGGGTGTTCATCGGGAACCTGCCCGGCTACGGTCGCAGCCTGCAGCACGACAACCTGTCGCTGATCATCGGCCAGGGACTGATCTGCAGTGACGGCGAGATGTGGCGGCGGCAGCGGACGCTGACCCAGCCGGTGTTCAACCGGGCGCTGCTCGAACGCGTCGTCGAGATCACCGCCACCCTGGTGACCGAGGTCGTCGACGGCTGGGACCGCGCCCGCGAGCGGGGCGAACCGGTCGACGTGTTCAGCGACATGCAGACCCTGGCCATGCGGGTCATGGCCGTGGCGCTGTTCAGCCACGATCCGAAGACGACCGCCAACGACTTCGTCGACACCGTACGGGTCGGGTTGGAAGTGGTGGTCCGCCGCAACATCAGCCCGGTGACGGTGCCACTGTGGTTCCCCACCCGGCTGCACCGCCGGTTCGCCCGCCATCTGCGGGCGGTGGACGACTTCGTGGCGGAGCGGATCGAGGAACGGCTGGCCGACACCGACCGGTACCCCGACATCCTGAGCGATCTGATCCGCGCCTACGGCGAACAGGCCGGCCGGCGCCGCCGGGAACTGCGCGACCAGGTCGTCACCCTGTTCTTCGCCGGCTTCGAGACGACCGGGACCGCGCTGGCCTGGACCTGGCACCTGCTCGGCCAACACGACGACGAGATCGCGGGCCGGTTCCGTGAGGAACTGGCCCGGGTGCTCGGCGGACGGGCCCCGACCTACGACGACCTGGGCACCCTGGACTACACCCGGCAGGTGATCCAGGAGTCGATGCGGCTCTACCCGCCGGTCTACACCCTCACCCGCACCGCCACCGCCGACGACGACATCGACGGCCGGCGGATCCACCAGGGCGACAACCTCGTGATCCCGCTGCACACCCTGCACCGGATGCCGCAGTACTGGCCGGAGCCGGACTCCTTCTGCCCGCACCGCTTCGCGCCGGGCCGGCTGACCACCGACCAGCGGCGCGCCTACCTGCCGTTCGCCGCCGGGCAGCGCAAGTGCATCGGCACGAACTTCGCGATCACCGAGATGCTGACGGTGCTGGCGGTCGCCGGGCAGCGGGTGCGGCTGACACCGGTCGACGGGCATCCGGTCGAGGCGGCACCGGCGGTCACCCAGTATCTCCGGCACGGGCTGCTCATGAACGTCGAACTGGTGGGTCCGGCATGAACGCCCTCGCTGCGGGCGACGGCACCTTCTACGGCGTGCTCGACCCGGCCGACCCGGCACAGGTCGCCGAGTACGAAGGGGACTTCTACCGGGCCTACGTCGGCCTGACCGACAACCGGCTGGTCCGGCTGATCTGGGAGTGGGACGACACCGGGCGACGGCTGCGGACCCGGATCCCGTACCAGGACCAGGTCGTCTACTGCTGGCGGCAGCCCACCGGCCGGCTGATCGGGGCCATGGCGGTCAGCGTCGCCGTCGAACGCGGGTTGCAGTCCGCCTCCTTCGGGTTCAGCCCGCCCATGTCACCGGACGCGGGCCGTGCCGGTGGTCGGGTCTGCGAGATCCTCAACGTCATGCACGCCGGTGGCGGGCGCACTTGGACCCGTGCCACGTACACCGGGTTCATCCGCGACGTCGGCTACCGCGACCTGGCGTCGCGCGGCTTCGACGTCGCCTACGCCACCTGCACCCGTCGGCGGCTGCGCCCGTACCTGCTGCTCGGCGCCGAACTGCTGGACCGCCGGACCGTCGACGGCGAGGAGCGGATGTTCCTGCGCTGGCCGATCGGATCGATGACGTACCGAACCAGACCAGGTCGTCCGGCAGAGTAGGCGGCGCTGGCGATCGGCGGCTGACGGTAGGCTCGCTGCCCGTGATTCATTTGCGTAAGCCGGGAGTCCTCGACCGGGATGCACCCCACGTCCCGGATGACCCTCCGACCCCGGCGGCGCAGGACCCGCAGCGGCGGCCAAGTTGGCTGCGGCGGCACCGGCGCTGGTGGTAACCGCTGGTCGTGGTCGTGCTGCTGGGCCAGATGGCGTTCGCGATGGTCACCACCGCCCTGGCGCAGGCACCGACCATCGACGAGCCGGTGTACGTGGGCGCGGCCGCGCTGTACCTGCAGGGCGGCGGTCTGCAGGTCAACCCGGAACATCCGCCGCTCGGCAAGCTAATCATCGGGGCGGGTCTGATGTTCGCCGAGCCCCGCATCGACCCCGGTTTCCGGGGCAACCAGTCGGACCTTGGCCGGCACGTGCTGTACGAGGCGGGCAACGACGCCGACCAGGTGCTGTCGCTGGCCCGGCTGCCGATGATCGGGCAGACTGGGAGACGTGCCGGTGGTTGCGCTCCGGCTCGACCCAGTCGGCCAGCCACGAGGACCTCGCTGGCCCGGGCGACCCCGTCGAACAGGTCCCGCAGGATCTGGTTGTCCATGGTTGGCCCGGCGCAGACGCTGGCGTCGCTGGCCGATCAGGGCGATGTCGAACTGAGCCGTGATGCGATCATCGGCAGTCTGCCGACATCACCCGGACCTGCGACAACATTCCGGGTTCTGCGTACGGCAAAGGCATTCAATGATCCTCCACTCCGCAGAAATGGTGCGAGTTCCGTCTTTGGAGTGTCTTCTGTTCGGCTATCGAAACTGTGGTTAATGGGCCATGCGGATGCAGTGTAAACTCGGCAACTTGAGAGAAGTTGGCTAATGTAACAGCATGTCAAAGTTGTTAATGCCGGTAATTAATCGGCGCCCAGCTTGGAGGGGCAATGTTCCTTCCTCGCATCCTGTTGGGAGTATTGATGACGGCTATCGAGGCGCCGACGAGCGCCGAGCTCGTCCACCGGGCAACTGAGCTGGTACCGCTAATCCGCAGGTACGCAACGTGGCAGGAGGAGAACCGGGTCCTGCACGAGGAGGTGCTCCAGGCGATCGCCGATGCTGGGCTGATGAAGATGCGGGTACCGATCCGCTACGGCGGCTTCGAGTCCTCTGTGGGCGCCGTCTGCGACGTGATCTCCGAGCTTGCCCGCGGCGACGGCTCCGTCGGGTGGGCAGTGAGCACGATGACGATTAGCTCATGGTTGGCCGGCCTGTTGCCGGACGAGACGCAGGACGAGATCTTCGCCGACCCCGACGTCCTCATCGGCAGCAGCGTCAGCCCGAACGGTGTCGCCACCCCGGTCGAGGGTGGTGCCGTCCTCAACGGCAGGTGGGCGTTCAGCACCGGTGTGCTGCACAGCCAGTGGTTCATCCACTCGGCCGTACTGGCCGGTGCAGACGGCGAGCCCGCTCCGGCGATGCTCGCCGTGCCCACCTCGGACATGACGATCGTCGACGACTGGCACACCGTGGGTCTGCGCGGTACGGGTAGCGTGACGACCATCGTGGCGGACCTGTTCGTCCCCGAGGGGCGCATTCTGCCGATCGCCCCCTTGGTGATGCAGAACCAGCATCGTTCCAGGCTGAATGCCGGTTCACTGATGTGGAGGGCGCCTTTCTCTCCAATTACTGCAGCTGGCGCCGCCGCTGTCCCGTTGGGCATGGCCAAGGCTGCGCGAGACGCCTTCTTCGAGCAACTACCGAGCCGGAAGATCGCCTACACCAGCAACGAACACCAGGCCGAATCCGCTCTCACTCATCTGCAGGTGGCTCGGGCCGCAATGAAAATCGACGAGGCCGAGTTCCATGTGCGCCGCGCCGCCGAGCGAGTGGACAGCAAGGTCCGCAATGGCGAGTCCTGGAGCATTCAGGAGCGTGCCCTCGCGCGCATGGAGTTGGGTGTGTCCACCCAACTTGCAAAAGAGGCGGTGGAGATCCTTAACACCGCCAGCGGTGGGTCGTCCATCTATTCGGACAAGCCGATGCAACGCATTGAGCGTGATGTCCAGACGATCAGTCTGCATGGCGTCGTGCACCCGGACACGAACCTCGAGCTGTACGGGCGCGTGCTGTGCGGGCTGGAGCCCAACACGCACTTGATCTGAGGACGGCCGTGTCCGGCAGGGGCGCCCGGGTCACCTGAACACCCCTGCTCGGTCTACTCACTACGGTCCGCATCGCAGGCGGAACCGCCGCCGGCAGGTGAGCCGGCGGCGGTTCCGCTCGCCGGAGCGGAAATGGCTAAGGGCGTCCGAACTCCGATCGAACCGTGCCGGCCTCCCGACTCGGCCCCGGAGTCTTTGCGATCCTCGGTAGGTAGCCGGCTTCAGCTACCCCGGGCCACCGTCGTCCGTCCTTCCCCCGGGGGCATCATCCAAGCGAGGTGACGATCGTAGTCGGGTGACGGGTAGGCTGCCGGCCCGTGAGTCTTTTTCGCAGGTCGGGAGCCCTCGACCGGGATGTACCCGTTACCCCGGATGACCAGCCGGCCACGGTGACGGAGAACTCGGATCGGCCCGGCTGGCTGCGACGGCACCGGCGTTGGTGGTATCCGCTGGTCGTGGCGTTGCTGCTGGGGCAGATGGCGTTCGCGATGGTCGCCACTGCGGTGGCGCAGGCGCCGACCATCGACGAGCCGGTGTACGTGGGTGCGGCGGCGCTCTACCTGCAGGGCGGTGGTCTGCAGGTCAATCCGGAACATCCGCCGCTGGGCAAACTGATCATCGGGGCCGGCCTGGCGTTCGCCGACCCGTACATCGAGCCGTCCTTCCAGGGCAACCAGACGGACCTCGGGCGGCACGTGCTGTACGAAGCGGGCAACGACGCCGACCGGCTGCTGCTACTGGCCCGGCTGCCGATGATTCTGCTGACCCTGGCGTTCGGGTTGGTGGTCTTCGCGTTCGCCCGCGACATCACCGGCCGGGCCGGTGCCCTGATTGCCCTGGCGGTGTACGCGTTCACGCCCGACGTGATCGCGCACGGCTCGCTGGCCACCCTCGACGTGCCCACCGCCGGGTTCCTGCTGACCTCGGTCTGGCTGCTGTGGCGGGCGCGGCGGCGACCGTGGCTCTACCTGCCGTTGGCCGGCCTGGCGCTCGGCGCGGCACTGGCCACCAAGATGAGCGCGTTGGCGGCGGTGCCGGTGCTGCTGGCGCTGGCCGCCTGGTCGGTCCGGCACGCCCGGCCGGCCTGGCCGCCCCGCCCGTCCTCACCCCGGGCCCGGCGGTACGTCGTCACCGGCGCGGCCGCGACCGCGATTGGACTCCTCGCGTTGCTGACCGTGTGGGCCAGCTATCTCGTCGTCGACCCACGGCTGCAGACGGTGCCCTCCGGCTCGGTGCCGGCGATCGGCGGGCTGCGCGGAACCGTGGTCGACTGGCTGCCGTTTCCGGAGTCGTTCCGCGACGGCATGCGGATTCAGTTCGGCTTCGAGGACTGGCAATGGGGCGGGTACCTGTTCGGTGAGCCCTACTCCGGCCACCGGTGGTACTACCTGCCGGCCGCGCTGCTGGTGAAGACGCCGCTCGGGGCGCTGGTGCTGTGGCTGGTCGGCGCGGTGGCGATGCTGTCGGTGCCCCGGCTGCGCCCGGCCGCCGGGTACCTGCTGCTGCCGGCCGGCCTACTGCTGGCCGTCGCGATGACCGGATCCCGCGACCTCGGCGTCCGGTACGCGATCGTCGTCCCGGTCTGTCTGGCCGTGTCGGCGGCGGCCGTGACCGCCGTACGGTGGCCCGCCGCGGCCGCCCGGTACGCCCGGCCGGCCGCGGTGGTGCTGGTCGCGCTGGTCGCGGCAAGTTCGGCCCGCGCGTTCCCGTTCTACCTGCCGTACGCCAACGAGGCGTTCGGCGGCCCGGCGCGCACCTACCACCACCTGCACGACTCGAACGTGGACTGGGGGCAGGACCTGAGCCGGTTGGCCGACCGGCTGCGGCAGCGGTACCCGGACGAGCGGGTGTGGCTGGCCTACAAGGGCGCCGGCGTGCCGGAGTACTACGGCATCACCGCCACCGATCCGCGCGAGGTGCCGCCTGAGGAGGTACGCGGACTGCTGGTGGTGTCCAACACCTGGGTGGCGACCACCGGCGGTGAGTTGCGCGAGCTGATCGACAGCAGTGAGCCGATCGACCAGGTCGGTCACTCGATCACCATCTTTCGCCGCTGACCCGGCGACCGCCTGTCCCGATTCCACATCGCCGATCGGCGAGCATCACTGCATCTGGCGCTGATCGTCCGTACGGCCTCGGAACCAGCGCCGAAGAGCGGAGGTGTGGCGCCGGTGTTCTTTCCTCTATGTTCGATCGGGTGGTCCAGCGTCGAAAGACATCCCAGGAGCTTGAATGTCAAGCAGCAGCCTTGCTGAGGTGATGCGACCACGCGGTCGCCTCGTCGTAGACGGTGCCGGTCT
>NZ_JBSWXD010000049.1:0-40453 GCF_056160425.1 Micromonospora sp. ABR4_055 | reverse complement strand
CCGTCACCGCGCCGCCGCCGGCCGGCGCTGCGGCCGCCGAGGTCCTCCTCGACCTCGGCGGACAGCCCGGCGCGGGTACGGTCGGCGCTGGGCAGCGTGCCGGAGACGTCGCGGGAGATGTCCAGGTCTGCGTAGAGGTGCTCAGAGGTGTGGTACGTCTCCGGCGGCTCGGGCATCTCCAGCCCGAGGGTCTTGTCGATGATCCGCCACCGGGTGATGTCCTCCCAGTCGACGAAGGTCACCGCCACCCCGGTCGCGCCGGCCCGGCCGGTGCGACCGATCCGGTGGGTGTAGGTGTCCTGGTCCTCCGGGCAGTCGTAGTTGATCACGTGGGTGACGCCGGAGACGTCCAGACCGCGGGCGGCGACGTCGGTGGCCACCAGGATGTCGATCTTTCCGGTACGGAAGGCGCGCAGCGCCCGTTCCCGGGCGCCCTGGCCGAGGTCGCCGTGCACGGCGGCCACCGCGAAGCCACGGAAGTCCAGGTCCTCGGCGACCCGGTCGGCCGCCCGCTTGGTACGGGTGAAGATCATCGTCAGCCCGCGCTCCTCGGCCTGCAGGATCCGGGCGACGATCTCGATCTTGTTCATCGGGTGGGTGCGGTAGACCACCTGGCGGGTCAGCGGAGGGACGCCCGCCTCGGTGGTGTGCCCGGCGTGGATGGTCACCGGGTGGCGCAGGAACCGCCGGGACAGGGCCACGATCGGGTCGGGCATGGTGGCGGAGAACAGCATCGTCTGCCGGTCCTCCGGCAGCATCGCCAGGATCCGCTCGACGTCGTCGAGGAAGCCCAGATCGAGCATCCGGTCGGCCTCGTCCAGCACCAGCGCCCGGATCCGGTCCAGCCGCAGCTTCTTCTGCTTAGCCAGGTCCATCAACCGACCCGGCGTACCGACCAGGATCTCCACGCCGGAACGCAGCGTCTCGATCTGCGGCTCGTACGCGACGCCACCGTAGATCGGCAGCACCCGCACGCCGCGGGTGCTGCCGGCGGCGGCCAGGTCCTTGGCGACCTGCAGGCCGAGCTCGCGGGTCGGGACGACGACCAGCGCCTGCGGTACGCCGTCACCGCCCTCGGTCGGGGCGAGCACCCGGTCGATGAGCGGTACGCCGAAGCCGAGCGTCTTGCCGGTCCCGGTCGGTGCCTGGCCGATCAGGTCGCTGCCGCGCAGCGCGATCGGCAGGGCGTACTCCTGGATGGCGAAGGCGTGGACGATGCCGACCTGGGCAAGCGCGGTCACCGTCTCCGGGCGGGCACCCAGGTCGGCGAAGGTGGGGCTGTCGGGCCGTGCCGGTGGGCGTTTCGCCGGCTCGTCGCCGGCGTTGTGGTCGAAAATGTCAGTCATCAGGTGTCGGGGGTGCCTCTCGTGGTGCGCCCCGCCTGTTCCTGAGGGCGCGTGTCGGATGCGGCGCCGCGACGGCGCCGGTTGTGCGGCGCGCAGGGTGCGCGCCGGTTGTGGTCGGTGCCAGAAGGGCGCCGGTTGTGCGGCGCGCCGAGCCGGCGCGTCCGATGGTCGTCGGCACCGACGTCGTGTCGGTGCGGTGCGGGTGCTGCGAAGTGCCGCCGCGATGCCGGGGCGACGCGTTGTCTGCGGCGTGCCGCAGTGCGTCAGTTGACGGCGCTGGCCACACGCGATCGACAGGTCGCGGGCCGCACGCGCGCCGCGAACCCCGCTCGAGCATCCTCGACGGCCGCAGCATTGCTGACCATGGTAGCTGACGGTCCGCGCAGACGTGGAGATCCTCGGCGACGGCGGCCGGACCGACGACTCAGCTGTGGTTCTTGTCACGCCGCCGGGGTGGTGCGGGCACGGCGGCAGTGACGAACGGCACGGTCGTCAACGGTGTCGGCCGAAGGAGTCGCGACCGGGCCGCAGTCGCGACCGGCGCGGTGATCTGGCGGGTGATCCGGGCGGACCGATCCGGATCAGGCTGAACCGATCCGGATCGGTGCGGTCGGCCCTGGGAGCCGGCGGCCGACTCGGCAGCTTCGGGGCCGGTCCGGCCAGGTCAGCGGACGGTGAAGCCGACCGAACGGGGAGCGGCCTCGGCGATCTCGACGTACGCGATCTTGCTGACCGGGACGATGACCCGGCGGCCGCGCTCGTCGGTGAGTGACAGAGTCCCCTCGGTCGTGATTGCCTGGGTCACGATCTGCTCGATCTCAGCCGGTGACTGGGCACTGTCCAGAACGAGCTCGCGCGGCGCGTACTGCACGCCGATCTTGACCTCCACGGGTCCTCCTTGAGGTGGGCGAAAACAACGCCAACGCGAAGGTTAGCCGATGCGGACGCGCTGTGGTCAGGATGCCTCACCCTGCAGCGGGAACCCGGCGATGCCCCGCCAGGAGAGTGCGGCGAGCAACGACTCGGCTTCGTCCTTGGGCACCTGTCGACCGCCGGCCAGCCAGAACTGGGCGGCGGTCTCGGCCGCGCCGACCAGCCCGGAGGCGAGCAGCTCGGCCCGGGACCGGCTCACCCCGGTGTCCGAGATGATGGTGTCGGTGATCGACGCGATGCACTCCCGTTCGACGCGTTCCACCCGGGCCCGTACCAGCGGCTCGTTGCGCAGGTCGGAGTCGAAGACCAGCCGGAAGGCGCCGCTCTCCTCGTCGACGAAGTCGAAGTAGGCCTGCACCGCCCCGCTGACCCGTTCCTTGTTGTCGGTGGTCGCGGCCATCGCGGCGGCGACTTTGGCGATGATGGCGTCGCAGTGTGTGTCGAGCAGCGCCAGATACAACTCCAGCTTGCCCGGAAAATGCTGATAGAGCACCGGCTTCGACACGCCGGCCCGCTCCGCGATGTCGTCCATCGCCGCCGCGTGGTAACCCTGTGCGACGAACACCTCCTGGGCGGCGGCGAGCAGCTGCTTGCGGCGGGCGGACCGTGGCATCCGGGCCGGTCGGCCGCTTGTCTGTGCGTCGCTCGACGCAGCGGTCATGTCGAACCTCCGAGTCCGGTCGCGGCCATCTGGTCGGCGAAGAAACGAAACGATCAGTGCATATCACCTGGCCGGTCAATTGGCCCGACGTTGCAACTTATCGCCACTGTCAGCACACGGTAGCCTCAGCGGGGGCGACCGAGGAGCGCACGGTGGACGAATCAGGTGAACCCCGCGGGGCCGCACCGGGACCAGAGGACGGCGGAGCGGATCCGCGAGACCGTCGTGACCAGGGCATGGGCAGTTGGACGGGGTCGCCGACCCGGTGGTCGGACGGCTCCGGTGTCGGGCCGGACGCCGACCGCGCCGATGCCGGCTGGGGCGCCCGCGACGAACCGGTGAGCGGCCCGCACTGGGCTGACCCGCCGTCCCGGTACGCCGAGGTGCTGCCGTTCACCCGGACTCCGCGCGGCGGCTCAGTCACCCGTGGTTCCCGCAGCGCCGACAACGGCCGTGCCACAGCCGTCAACGGCCGGCCGGTCTCCGGGCCGGCCGAGACCGTGGTGCCGACCCCACGCCCCGCGCCGGCCGGTGAGTCGATCCAGCCGGGCGGCGTGGACACCGGACGGGCCGACAACGAGCCGACCGCCAGGATGGCCGGTGGACCTGCGGACGACCCCACCCCACCCGGTGGCTCGGCCGAGCGTCGTGGCGGTGACAACCCACGCCCGACCCCGACGCCGGTCAACCCGCCGCCGCGCTGGCAGGAGACGGCCCGGGTAGTGCCGACCGCGCCGCTGCGCGCGGTGCCGGTGGCCTCGGCGGCACCGGTGTCGCCGGCCCGGCCGGCCCGCCCCGGCACCCCACCGGGCTTCCAGCCGCCGCCGACCGGTCGGCCGGGCGCGCAACGATCCGAGCCCGACGACCGCCCGGTCGAGCCTGACCGGCAGCGTTCCGCGCAGTCCGACCTCCCGCCCGACCGGCCAGACCTCCCGCCCGACCGGTCCGGGATGTCGCCCGACCAGTCCGGCCTCCCGGGTACGCCGGCCGACCGGTCCGCTGCCGGCCCCGCCGGCCGTACGGCGGACGCAGCCGGACGTGACGAACCTGCCCGACGCGACGACTTCGCCCCCACACCGCCGCAGCCCGCTGGGCAGCCGTCCAACGCCGGCCCGCTCCGGCAGCCGACCGGCGAATGGCCCGGTCCAGGTGCTGGCGGGCCGTGGTCCCGGCAGGTGACCGGCGAATGGCCCCGGCCCGGCACCGCCGACGAGTTGCGACGGCCGGTCCCGACCAGCGCCGCACCGGCCGCTGACCAGTGGCACCGACAGAGCGCCACCGGTGAATGGCCACGACCGACCAGCTCCGCCGCCTGGGACCGGCCCGCTGACGACGAGGCGGGCGATCGGACCCAGCGTGGCCAGGGGTCGCCCTCCGGGTCGGCGTCCGGGCCCCCGGCCGGTGAGCCGGACTGGTCGTACGGGCAGCGCTGGCCGGCGCCGGAGCCGGGCTGGACGGACGGGCCGACCGATTCGAGCTGGGCGGCTACGGACTCTGGCGGTCAGGTGTGGGCGGCAGAAGCCGCCGGTGGGCCGAGCGGCCCGGTGGAACGGGACGACGCCGAGCCGTCGGGCTGGTCCGACGACCAGACCGCCCCGGCTGACAGCGGCTGGTCCGGTCCGCCACCACCGAGCTGGGGCGGCGACGACCGCAGTGGCTTGCCGGGCGCGGCGAGCGGTGAGTCGGGCTGGGTGATGCCGGATCCGCCGACCGTGCCGGAGGAGCTGCCGTGGCGTCCCGACCGCCCGGCCGACCTGGGCCAGGCCGCCGGGTACCGGCCGGTCAGTGGCCAGCCCCGGTACGAGCCGACGGCTCCCGCCGAGCAGTATGAGCGGCCGGCTCCCGCCGGGCAGTACGAGCCGACGGCTCCCGCCGGCGGGCAGTACGGACCGGGGCGGCCCGGCCAGGGTGACAGCGGCGGGGACGCCGACGGCCTGATGCCCCGCCGCCGGGCGGTTTTCCGCCGCGCCGACGACGAGCTTGGCGAGGCAACGGTGTCCGGGCCGACTGGTGCGTCGGTCCCCGCGGAGCCGCCTGGGGCACCGGCCACCGCCGAGCCGGCCGGTGGTGCGCTGCCGCCGGTCGAACACCCGGCGGATCTGTCCACCACCCCCATCGCGGCTGCCGCGCTGGACTCGTTGCCGCAGCGGGTTCCCGCCGACCCGGACGTGCCGACCGTGCCGCAGCAACTGCCGCCGGTCGAACACGCGGCGGAGACGCCGGAACTCGCGCGGATCGCGTCCCACCTGCGCCGCGGCGACGTCGTCGACCAGCCGCAGGAGCGGCCGGAAGGCTTCGACGTCGGAGCGATCCTGGCAGCGGTACGCGGCGTCGGCGGAGTCCGCGACGCCTCGCTGCGGACCACCGACGCCGGTGCCCACAGCCTCCGGCTCGACCTGTCCGAGGGTGCCGACCCGGCCGAGGTGAGCCGGTTGGTGGCGCGGCTGCTCCAGGAACGGATGGGCCTGGCGGCGGCCCCGCAGAACCTGCCGGGTGGCGAACCCGACCACGGGCTGCCGGCGTTGCCCGGCCGCGCCGATCTGCCGGCGCCGGGTCGGCCGCCGGGCTCGACAGCTCCGCCGTTGACGGCTCCGGGTGGCGTACCTGGCTGGGTCGCCCCGGAACCGGCGGACGTACCGCGCCGCCGCCGACAGCCGCTGGGTCCCCGCCCCGGCCAGGACGATCCGCCGCCCCGGCACGCGGGCGCGGGCGCGACCGCCGCGACATCCGCTGTGCCGTGCGTGGAGCCGGGCGGCACCGCGCCGGAGAGCGGGCCGCCCCGGCCGCTGAACCCGGGTGGTCGGCCCGGCCCCCGGGTCGTGCTGGACCATGTGCAGGTCAGCACGTTCGGCGTGGACGCCACCGTCGAGGTGCGACTGACCGCCGGCCAGCGGACCACGTCCGGTGTGGCGACCGGGCCGGCGGTCGACGGGTACGTGCTGCGGTTGTGCGCGGTGGCCGCCGCCTCGTCGATCGAGAAGCTGTTGACCGGCCCGGCCGGCGCGGCGGACCGGGGACGGTGCATCGTCGAGCACGCGGCCGTGGTGCCGATGGGCGGCTGCGAGGTGGCGGTGGTCGTCGTACTGCTCGCCTGTGGTGGCTGGGTGGAGCAGCTGGCCGGTTCGGCGGTCGTCTCGGGGGATCCGCGGCAGGCTGTGGTGAGAGCCACACTCGCCGCCGTCAACCGGCGACTGGACGCTCTGCTGGCCTGATCGGCACGGCCACCGCCCCTGCTCGGCACGCATCCGCGGCCTGCTCGGCACGGTCCTGCGGCCTGATCGGCACCGTCCGGCGGGCTGACTGGTCGCTCAGTGGCCCGGTCGGCGGGACGGGGTGCCCGGACCGACGCGCCGGTCCGGGGTGCCCGGACCGGCGTCGGCTGTGGCACGCTGGTCAGCGATGTCCGACCGCCGTACCCGCCCGACCCGCCGTGACCACCCGACCGGGGCACGGAGCCGGTCGGCGCACCGCCGGCAGCGGCGCGGCGCGTCGCGTACCCGCCGACGGTGGCTGCGGTGGCCGGTGCTGGCGGCGGTGCTGGTGACCGTGCTCGGGCTGGCGGCGATCGGGTTCGCGTTGCCCCGGGTCGGAGTGGGCGGCGATCGGGACGCGGTGGCCGCGCCGCCCGGCGACACCACGGCGGCGACGTCCAGCGTCGAACCGCCCCCGACGACCGGCCCGCCACCGACGACCGCGCCACCCGCGCCGGTGCTGCGGCTGTCCGGCACGGCGCCGTCGGCCGGCAGCGGCGAGTTCGACTTCAGCACCAAGCAGGGGAAGATCGCCGGTCGGTCCGGCACGCTGCGCCGCTACCGGGTGGCCGTGGAGATCGGCGCCGAGGAGGACGTCGAGGCGTTCGGTGACGCGGTGGAGAAGCTGCTCTCCGACGAACGGAGCTGGATCGGCGGCGGTCAGCTGCGCCTGCAGCGGGTGCCCGACCAGGCCGGCCACGACTTCACCGTCTACCTGGCCACGGCGCAGACCGCCGCCCGGATGTGCCAGGCCGGCTGGGTGGACATCCGGATCGACGGCGAGCCGTACACCTCGTGTCGGGCGCAGGGCCAGGCAATCATCAACCTGGACCGCTGGCGGTTCTCGGTCGACCACTACGTCAGCGGTGAGGTCCCGCTCGACGTCTACCGGGCGTACGTGATCAATCATGAGGTCGGCCACGAGCTGGGCCACGGCCACGAGCGCTGCCCGGGGGAGGGCGAACCGGCCCCGGTGATGATGCAGCAGACGCTGTTCCTCAACGGATGTGTGGCCAACCCGTGGCCGTTCCTGGCTGGTGAGCGGTACGCCGGCCCCCCGCTGTGACCGGGGCGCTCAGCGGATCGGCGGAGGATACGGGGCGTACGGTCGGATTGAATCCCTGAACCGATGGTCCCCGCGCGTCGTTCGGGCCTTACCGACATGCCGTGACAATCTGGGCAGGTCAGGCCAGGGATTCGCGCCGGTTCGCCCCCTGTCGTGCACCAGTCCGACCGGCGCGGGTGGCGAAGCACGCCATGAGGGGCGGGCCACGATGCACGACCGACGACGAGTCACCGAGGAGCCGGACCGCCGGCCGGGCAACCGGCCGGACCGCCAGGGGCCGGACCGTCAGCGGGATCACCGGCCGGAGCGTCGACGGGCGGCGCGTCAATGGACGGCGCGTCGCCGACGTCGCCGGGCCGGGGCACTCATCCTGGTGACGATGGCGGCGGCGCTGATCGTCACCGACGTCCTACGAGCCGGTTCCGGCGCCACCGGGCTGCTGGCGGCGGCGGTACACGAGCCCGGCCCCGGCGGCGGGGTGGCACCCGCCGGCAGCGCACCGTCGGACGGCGCCGGTCTGCCACCGGCCCCGTCGCCAGCCAGCTACCCGGAGACCGGGCCGGGTACGTTCGGCTACCTCACCGGGACCGGCCCACTGCTCGGCTGGGCCGGGGAACTCCGTCGGTTCCGGGTCGCCGTCGAGGACGGGACCGGCCAGCGCGCCGACGAGTTCGCGGCGATCGTCGACGCGACGCTCGGCGACGGACGCAGTTGGATCGCCTCCCGGCAGTTCCGGCTGCAGCGGGTGTCCCGGGTCGACGCCGCCGAGTTCACCATCTACCTGGCCACCCCGGGCACCTCGGAGCAGATGTGCGCGCTCGGTGGGCTGACCACCGAGAAGTACACCTCGTGCCGGCTGCCCGGTCAGGTGATCATCAATCTGGCACGTTGGCTGGAGGCGGTGCCGCATTACGACGGGACACTCGCCGAGTACCGCGCCTACGTGATCAACCACGAGGTCGGTCACCAGTTCGGCATGGGCCACGAACTGTGCCCGGCACCCGGCCGCCCCGCTCCGGTGATGCAGCAGCAGACGTACGGGATGCAGGGCTGTGTGGCCAACGGCTGGCCGTACCTGGACGGCGAGCGGTACACCGGACCACCGATGACCTGACCGATGACCGTGACCGGGCGACAGTGCCAGGTGCCGATCCGCACGGGGAACGGCTATTCCCGGATCCCGGATGGCGGGCGGTGTCGCTACTCATGGCCGAGTCGGCGCGGAGCGAGCAACAATAGCGCAGCCAGCATTGCCGATCCCGGGGAGTTCACCGTGTCGTTGCCCCCGCTCGTCGAACCCGCCGCCGAGCTGACCGTCGATGAGATCCGCCGCTACTCGCGGCACCTCATCATCCCGGATGTCGGGGTCGACGGCCAGAAACGCCTCAAGAACGCCAAGGTGCTCTGCGTGGGCGCCGGCGGGCTCGGCTCACCCGCCCTGATGTACCTGGCCGCGGCCGGTGTCGGGACGCTGGGCATCGTCGACTTCGACACCGTCGACGAGTCGAACCTGCAGCGTCAGATCATCCACGGCCAGTCGGACATCGGCCGGTCCAAGGCCGAGTCGGCCGCCTCGTCGGTGCGGGAGATCAACCCGTACGTCAACATCCAGATCCACGACGTGTCGCTGGACAACGACAACGTCTTCGACATCTTCGGCCAGTACGACCTGATCCTCGACGGCACCGACAACTTCGCCACCCGCTACCTGGTCAACGACGCCTGCGTACTGCTCGGCAAGCCGTACGTGTGGGGGTCGATCTACCGGTTCGACGGCCAGGTCAGCGTCTTCTGGGACCAGCATGGCCCGAACTACCGGGACCTCTACCCGGAGCCGCCGCCGCCCGGCATGGTGCCGTCCTGCGCCGAGGGCGGCGTGCTCGGCGTGCTCTGCGCCTCGATCGGGTCGATCATGGTCACCGAGGCGATCAAGCTGATCACCGGCATCGGTGATCCGCTGCTCGGTCGGCTGATGGTCTACGACGCCCTGGAGATGACCTACCGGGTCATCAAGATCCGCAAGGACCCGAACGGCGAGCCGATCACCGGCCTGATCGACTACGACGACTTCTGCGGCGCGGTGTCGACCGAGGCCGAGGAGGCGGTCGTCGACTCCACCATCACCGCCCGCGAGCTGAAGGACTGGCAGGACGCCGGCAAGGACTTCTTCCTGATCGACGTCCGGGAGCCGGCCGAGTACGAGATCGTCAAGATCCCCGGCTCGACGTTGATCCCCAAGGGCGAGTTCCTCAACGGCGAGGCCCTGGCGAAGCTGCCGCAGGGCCGGCAGATCGTGCTGCACTGCAAGTCCGGCGTACGGTCGGCCGAGGCCCTTGCCACGGTCAAGGCCGCCGGTTTCGCCGACGCCGTGCACGTCCAGGGCGGGGTGCTCTCCTGGGTCAAGCAGATCGACCCGTCACTGCCCAGCTACTGATCCAGCGGCCGGTGGCCGCCCGCCTCCCTGGCCGGCGGTCACCGGTCCCCGGCCGGCTAGTTGACCTTGACTGAGTTACCGAGGCGGACCGCCGGACCCGGCGGTAGCCTGTCGTCCGTGGTCGATATGGATGCCGCCATCGGGTTCGTCGTCGCGCACGGCGACACCGTGGACCGGGCCCGGCTGTCCTGGTTGCGGACCGGGACCGCCCCGCAGCCCGACGCACTCACCAGCGCCGAGGTCGGGCAGGCGCCGGACGGCGGCTGGCCCGCCTTTTGGGCCGGCGACGTCGCCTCGGTCGACGCCACCTGCTTCCGGCTCGCCGAACTGGACGACCTCGGTGCGCTCGACCGGCCACCGGCCCGCAAGGCGCTCGACTGGCTGGCCGGCCGGCAACGGGCCGACGGCAGCTGGGAAGAGGACGAGAGCCTGGCCGCCGAGGCACCCGACTGGGCACGGCCCGGCGACCCGGAAGCCACCTACTACCTGACCGCCAACGCCGGCTACTGGCTGAGCGTCGCCGACACCGACGGCGCCGGCGACCCCGGCCACCGCGCCGCCGCACAGCGCGCCGCCCACTACCTGGCTGCCCAGATGCGCCCGGACGGCACCTGGCCGTCGTACCTGTTGGCCGGCTGGCTGGCCGCCGCCACCCTCTACCGGCAGACCATGTTCTACGAGTCGGCCCGGATGCAGGTGGTGCTCAACGACCGGCTCGCCACCATGGCCCCCGGCGACGTCGCCCAGCTGGCCGCCGCGCTGCGCCGGGCCGGCCTGGCCGACGACGACTGGCTGCTCACCAACGCCCGCCGTCGGCTGGCCGCCACCCAGCGCAGCGACGGAGGCTGGGACAGCGACGCGGGCGACCCGTTCGAGGTGCACGTCGTCCTGGCCGCGATCCGCGCCTGCCGCTGACCGGCCTCCCGGTGCGCGCCCGCCGTCGGGTGGGGTTACCCGCGCAGGTGGCCGTCGCCGGTGACCACGTACTTCGTCGAGGTCAGCTCCGGCAGCCCCATCGGCCCACGGGCGTGCAGCTTCTGCGTGGAGATGCCGATCTCCGCGCCGAAGCCGAACTGCCCGCCGTCGGTGAACCGGGTCGACGCGTTCACCATCACCGCGGCCGCGTCGACCCGGGCGACGAACTCCCGGGCGGCGCTCGCCGAGTCGGTGACGATCGCCTCGGTGTGCCCGGTGCCGTACCGCTTGATGTGCGTCACCGCCGCGTCGAGTGAGTCGACGACGGCGACTGAGATGTCCGCCGACAGGTACTCGGTGGCGAAGTCGTCGTCGGTGGCCGGCACCACGTCGGCCGAGAACGCCGCGACCTCCGGGGTGCCGTGCACGGTCACATTCGCGTTACGCAGTTCCTTCAGCAGCTTCGGCAGGAACGCCGCCGCCACGTCCACGTGCACCAGCAGCGACTCGGCGGTGTTGCAGGTCGACAGCCGCTGCGTCTTCGAGTTGACCGCCACGGCGAGGGCCTTGTCCAGGTCGGCGGCGGCGTCGACGTACACGTGGCAGTTGCCGACACCGGTCTCGATCACCGGCACCGTCGACTCCTCGACCACGGTGCGGATCAGGTCCGCCCCGCCGCGCGGAATCAGCACGTCGACCAGGCCGCGCGCCCGCATCAGCTCCTTGACCGAGTCGCGCGACGAGGCGTCCAGCAGCTGCACCGCGTCGGCCGGCAGTCCGACGCCGGCCAGTGCGTCCCGCAGCACCTCGACGAGGATCGCGTTGGAGTGCGCCGCCGACGACGAGCCGCGCAGCAGCGCCGCGTTGCCCGACTTCAGGCAGATCCCGGCGGCGTCGACGGTCACGTTCGGCCGCGCCTCGTAGATGATGCCGACCACCCCGAACGGCACCCGCACCTGCCGCAGTTCCAGACCGTTCGGCAGCGTCGAACCGCGCACCACCTCGCCGACCGGGTCGGCCAGCCCGGCCATCTCCCGCAACGCCTGCGCCATGTCCTCAATGCGCTTCTCATTGAGCGCGAGGCGGTCCAGGATCGCCGTCGACAGGCCGTTGGCCCGTCCGGCGTCCAGGTCGGCCGCGTTCGCGGCCACGATCTCGGCGGTACGGGCGACGAGCGCATCGGCCATCGCCAGCAACCCGGCGTCCTTGGCCGCCCGGGTCGCGGTGACCAGCTCGTCGGCGGCCACCCGCGCCCGCTTGGCCTGCTCGGTCACGCTCATGGTCAGCTTCTCCTCGAATGTCGTGTGGTCACTCGAATGTCGTGTGGTCATAGGAGCACCAGGTCGTCACGGTGCACGACCTCCCGCTCGTATCCTGGCCCCAGCGCCGCGGCCAGCTCGCCGGTGGACCGGCCCAGCAGCGTCGGCAACTCCACCGCGTCGTAGTTGACCAGCCCACGGGCCACCGGCGCACCCGCCGCGTCGACCAGGTCGACCGGGTCGCCGGCGGTGAAGGTGCCGTCGACGGCGGTGATCCCGGCCGGCAGCAGCGACTTGCGGCGGGCCACCACCGCCTGCACCGCGCCGGGGTCCAGGTGCAGTCGGCCACGGGGTGCGGTGGCGTGCGCCAGCCAGAACAGCCGGGCAGCGGGCCGGCGCTCCACCCGGTGGAACAGGGTGCCGACCGCTTCACCGCGCAGTGCTTCGGCGGCGAGCGGGGCGGCGGTGAGGACCACCGGGATACCGAAGCCGGTGGCGATCCGGGCCGCCTCGACCTTGGTCACCATGCCGCCGGTGCCGACCCCGGCCCGCCCGGCCTTGCCGATCGCCACCCCGGCCAGGTCGGCGGCGTCGCGTACCTCGGTGATCCGTTCACTGGCCGGCTTCGCCGGGTCGCCGGTGTAGAGCGCGTCGACGTCGGAGAGCAGCACCAGCAGGTCGGCGTGGACCAGGGCGGCGACCAGGGCGGCCAGCCGGTCGTTGTCGCCGAACCGGATCTCGTCGGTGGCGACGGTGTCGTTCTCGTTGACGATCGGGATCGCGCCGAGGTCGAGCAGCTTGCGCAACGTCCGGTACGCGTTGCGGTAGTGCACCCGCCTCGTCACGTCGTCGACGGTGAGCAGCACCTGGCCGGTCGTCAGACCGTGCCGGGCCAGGCTGGCGGCGTACCGGCCGATCAGCAGCCCCTGCCCGACGCTGGCCGCCGCCTGCTGGGTGGCCAGGTCATTCGGGCGTCGGGTCAGCCCGAGTGGCGCGAGCCCGGCCGCGATCGCCCCGGAGGAGACGAGCACAACCTCCCTGCCCTGCGCCGTGAGGGAGGCGAGGACGTCGGCGAGGGCGTCGACCCGGTCGCCGTCGAGGCCGCCCTCCGCTGTCGTGAGGGAGGAGGAGCCAATCTTGACGACGACCCGCTTCGCCTGGGTAACTGCGGCACGCACGAGCCCCATTCTGCTTCCCTGCCCGGCGACGCCTGGCGCGAGATCTCATATCGTGGCGCGCGTGACCCCGCAGGAGTACGTGGAGGAAGTGCTGGCGCTCGTCGAACGCATCCCACCTGGGAAGGTCATGTCGTACGGCGCGGTCGCCGACGCGCTTTCTGAGCTTTCCGGGCGTTGTTCTGCCCGCCTGGTCGGGAACATCATGGCGCGGTACGGCTCCGCCGTCCCCTGGCACAGGGTGGTTTCCTCGGCCGGCCGGCTGCCGCCGGGGCATGAGGAGCGCGCCTCTGCTTTGCTGCACGCCGAGGGTTGCCCGTTGCGCGCCGACGGCGTTTTCGTCGACATGAAGGCCGCCGCCTGGTACCCGCCGCAGTACGGCGGGTGAGACCCGCGAGTGGAGGGCTGGGGTACGTAACTCCGGGAGAATGACGTACCCCAGCCCTCCACTAGACGCGGTCACCCGGCCCGCTCGGCGATCGCCTGCCGTACTGTTTGGGGGATTTGTTCGCTTCGCCGGAGTACGTCGTCGGCGGTGAAGCGTAGCGCCAGCCAACCGGCGGCCCGCAAAGCGTTGAACCGGTACACGTCCTTGCGGAAGGTGGTTTGCTCCCGGTGATGGTCGCCTTCGTACTCGATGGCGATGCGCCACTGCGGGTACGCGAGGTCGACCCGGGCGATGAACTTCCCGCTACCTGTTGAGTCTGTTGAGCTGGTCGTCGGGGTGACGACTTTGAACTGCGGGGTGGGCTTCGGCAGGCCGGCGTCGTGCAGCAGCAGCCGGAGCCGGCTCTCCATCGGTGACTCGCTCAACGGCTCAGCGAGGTTCAGCAGGTCGCGGAGTTGCTTGACCTGCCGTAGCCCCGGGTGGGCGTCGACGTACGCCGACAGTTGGGCCTTGGTGCAGGTCCGGCGGCGCAGGAGCGCGTCCAGGGCGACGAGCGCGTCGGCCCTTGGCAGCCTCCTACCCAGGTCGAAGGCGGTCCGGACCCCGGTGGTGATGGGTATCCCGGTGAGGGAAGTGACGTCATGCTCCCAGTCGAGGGCCAGGTTGGCGTACCGGATGCGGGGGTGCGGGTCCGGTCGAGCCTTGCTCGGTACGGCGACGTGCACGGGTGCTGGCACCGTGCCCTTGTGCGGCAGCAAGTCGACGCCCCAGAGGAAGGCGGCGCTCAGTCCGTAGATAGTCGCGACGGGTGGGAGACGGACCGCGACGGCGAGGCACCACATCCGGTGGTCGTTCGGGTGGTACGCGTCGGCATGCACGTAGACGTCGTGGAGCAGGCGGCGCCAGGTCGGGCCGGCGAGCATCCGCTTGGTGAGCAGGCCGGCGGCGACTGCCTGGCTGCCGGCGAACGGTTCGACGGTCAACTCGCGGGGCACCTTGACGGGGCGGGCCATCCGGCAGAGCTTGCCGGCACACCGGCATGCTTCGCTGCCCCGATTGTCGATCTGGTCGCGAATCCGACTCAAGAGTGAGGGGGAGTGGGCTGCTGGGAGGCTCCGGCCCGGTGAGGACGGTGGAGGGGCGGGAGCCGGCGGTGGTTTGGTGCAGGCGGGGCAGTCGATGACGGTGACTGGTGACTGCCCCGCCTGCGGGTGGGGTCGGCGCGGTCTCCCGCTGGTGGCGCCGATCCGGCGGCGTCGGGTCAGATGTCGGCAGTCACCGCGGTGACCGCTCCGTCGAGGGTGGCGGCGGTGGCGATCAGCTTCGTGTGGTGCGGGCCGTCGGGCAGGTGGACTTCGCATCGCCGTGGGGTGAGCAGGACGGTGACGGCGGTGCCGGGGTGGTGGGTGGCGAGTGCGGTGAGCGCCGGCACCGGGTCGGGCGTGCCGTTGTCGGGCCGGGCATCGCCTGCGCCGCCGGGCTCACCCGCGTGGTCGTCGAGGTTGGTCGGTGCGGGGACCGGGGTCGTCGGGTCGGTGGGCACGGTGACGTCGCTGGCGTTGCGAAGGAACTCCAGGGCTTGCGCGATCGCCTTCGGCAGGCTGGGCTGGTGTGCCCCGGGGTTCCAGCGGTCGAAGTCTGTGGTGGTGTCGGGTGGGGCGAAGCGGATCCCCCAGCGCAGGCCCTGCACCTGGTACGGGATGCCGTCGTTGCGGCGGTGGTCGGCGACGGAGACGACCAGGGTCAGGCCGAGGGCGTACGCCAGTTTGACCACTGTGGCCAGGGGCGGCACCTTCGGTGGGCTGGCGCGCAGCAGGATCCGGCCGCCGGGGTGCCCGTTGGTGACATTTTCGAGGTACGCCGTGATCGGGTCGCCGCCGGGCCGGTGCACGGTGGCGTAGCCGTGCAGCAGTTCGTGGTCCCGCAGGTGCATGGTGAGGCCGTCGAGGGTGGCCAGCTCGGTCGGGTCGAGGCCGAGCGCGGTGAGATGGTGGGTGAGCTGGTACTCCGGTGGGAGCTGGTGGATGGCTTTGCCGTTGGGGTGGTAGCCGATCCAGGGCGGTGCGGCTGGCGGCGTACCGCCGAGGGGTGGCCAGTTGAGGTGACGGACCCGGCGGCGGCCGGCGGCGATGGTGACGGTCGCACCGTGGTAGATGCGGTGGGTGCCGCCGCAGGTGCGGCAGCCACCGATCGGTTCGCAGTCGCAGTCTTCCCAATGGGGCAGGTGGGTGCAGTCGGGGCAGCGCCGGTGCGGGATCGGCGGTCCCTGCCACGATGGTGGGGGTGGCTGCCAGGAGCGGGCCAGCCGGACGGCGGTATCGGTGTCGGCGTCGGTGTTGGTGCTGGTGTCGGTGCTGGTGGTGCGCAGGGTGGTGTGCCACCAGCGGCCGTCGCGCCAGATGGCGTGCGCGCCGGGGGTCGGCTCGCCGGTGAGCACGGCGGTGCAGTCGGCGACGATGCGACGTTCGAGCTGGTCGACGTCGACCGGCGGCGGGCCGAGGCTGATGCCGTTGGCCGGGCGTGGGGTCACGTAGTGGGCGGGGGCGTGCTGGCTGCGGTCGACCAGCTCGTAGCAGGCGCGGGCGACACTGACCCGGGTGGCGGCCTCGGCGAAGCTGCCGTAGCGGCCGGTGCCGGCGGGGACCGGGCTGCCGGGCAGTTCGAAGCGGACGTCCCAGCGGAAGCGGTCGCTGTCGGGTGCGAACGAGTCGCGGCGGGCTTCGACGACCAGGTCGAGGCAGAGCAGTTCGGCGGTTTCGCAGAGTTCGCCGAGGCGGCGGGCCGGGTCGGGCGGTGGTGGGGCGGCGGTGCGGCCGTACCAGATTCGCCATGGTTCGTAGCCTTCGCCGGCGATCGGCCCGGCTTCGAGGGCGTGCCGTTGGTGGTCGGGCAGGTCGGGCTGCCAGCCGGCGGGCAGCTCCGCCCACGGGGCGAAGATGGGTTCGCCGGGTAGTTCGGGGTCGTAGACGTGGGCGGCGCCGACCCGGGCGGCGAGGTCGTCGATGACGGGTGCCAGGTCGAGGCACCAGAAGCGGCCGTCGTCGGTGCGGGTCGGGGTGACCGCGCCGGGTACGACGTTCGCCGACGCGACGGCGGCGGTGTCGATGTTGGCGACGGTGAGCACGAACTGGGCGCGGCGTTTGCCCGCCCCGCCGCAGCGCGGGCACGCTGCGGCGGGGCTGCCGTCGCAGCGGGGGCAGCTGACGACGGTGACAGTGTGGTGCGGGGTCGGGTCGTGGGTCACGACTGCCCCGCGTACCTGGCGGTGGGGGTGCCGGCGCCGGTCCAGGCGGGCAGGTTGACGGCGGCCTGCGCGGCGCGGGCCTGGCTGGTCTGCCAGCGGCGGAGCGCGTCCTTGATCCGGTCGTTCTGCTCGTAGGTGCGGTCAAGTTCGGCGTAGACGACGCCGAGGTCGTGGGCGACCCGTTCGAGGAAGGCGGCGACTTCGCCGGGGTCCAGGCCGGGTCCGTGCGCCTTGCGGGTGACGGTCGGGAAGCGGTGGGCGCGGATCTGCCAGGGCCGGATCGGCCGGTACGCGGCGGGCCGCTGGTTACGGCTGCGACCGTCGGCGGGTACGCGGTAGACGCCGCTGCCGTTCGGCCAGTCACGTGGTGGTGTGCCGGCCATCGTGCGGCGTTGCCGGCGCAGCCGCCAGCGTCGCCAAAGCTCTCGCATCACGTGTTCCTCCCCATTCCTTCGCTGCTGGTGTTCGGGTCTCGCGGTGTCGTGGGTGTCTGGACGGGGGGTGGCCCTGCCGCTTGCCGATCCCGGCGGGGCCACCCCCACCCCGATCGCCGCAGCTCTCCTCGGCAGTACGGCGACCAGGGCAAACCTTCGGGGCCGGGACGCCCAACGGCGTTACCCGCTGACCGCCCCGACCGGCCACGTGGCGTCCTCTGAGGTTGGAGACCAAGGAGGAAACCTCGCACCGAGGAACCTAAGCGAAGTAGTTCGCTTAAGTCAACACCACTAGTTCGCTGTACCGGCATCTTGCTGCCTGAGCTGTCAGCGTGATCTCATGGCGGGTGGAGACCAAGGAGTGACCATGCCCGCCACCAAGTGGGAGAAGCTTGCCGACCACATTCGCGCTCAGATCAAGAGCGGCGAGCTGCGGCCCGGCGACAAGCTCCCGTCAACTGCCCAGCTCAAGGCCGAGCACAACGTCTCGGACTCGGTGATCCGCTACGCCATGCATGCCCTGCGCACGGAGGGCCTTGTCGAGAGCGCCCATGGCGTTGGAGTCTTCGTCGCCGAACCCAAGTAGGACTCCGGCTACGCGGCTGGCTCCTCCGATGACATCGCCGTGATGCTTGCAGCGTGGCCTGGACGATCAGCGGAATGATCGCAGGGCCCGATCTCGTCTACGTCGGCAGGCCCAATGACAAGCCGTGGGAGCGCTCGTAGCGGGGGCGGCACTGGTTCGCAGCCTCCGATAGTGTGGACCAACGGCTCGGGTGCCTCGAGATGCATCCCTGAGCGTAGGCCGATGGGAGGAACCGGATGGCCAGCATCCACGAGGTCAAGGCCGGTCTAGCCCAGGCCATGGCACACGGCGGCGCGACCATCCAAGAGATTCGTGCCGCGAGGGAGATGCTCGAAGGGATCATGGGTGACGTGCGTGTGGTCGGCGCTGGCACGGGACACCCCCACATCGATGCGGCCATCAATGCCTGCGAGCAGAGCTTGAAGTATCTCCATGAAGTTTCCAACCTGATCTACGGAGCGAACGAGGCCACCCGCAACTACGGGGATCGGCTCGGCTGAGGCATCGGCGATGAGTGTCGACGACGTCAAAGCAGCGCTTGTTGAGGCGAACACTCTAATGGTCAGAGCTCGCGGCACCTTCCTGGGTGCCACCGAGGTTGTTGCGGAAGGAAAAGCCCTAGCCGAAAGTGCTTGCCACGACAGCGGAAAAGATGAAGTTGTTGCGGCCAGCAAAACTTTCATCGCTGCGGCGCAGGAAATCGAACGGACTGTCCGTAGATTCGATTGTGCCATCGAGCTGGCAGACGAGTACCGAGGTCAGATATAGTGACCGCAAGCATGGAACCTGTCCTTGTCCAGGTTCAGGCAGCTTTTAATCAACTTGCCGAGGCTGCCGTGCGAGCGAGACGGGCCGCGGCTGACGCTGAACAGGCCCGAGATATCTACGAGCGTACGGCTCAAGGTGCTACCGACCCAAAAGTGCGTCGAGCGATGGCCGAGGCGCAGATCGCGGCAGACAAGTGCGGGCGATATGCGAACCTTCTTGACGCTGCTCGCGCCCAGTACGAGGCGTATTTCAAGGTTGTCGCACCCGGTTGGCGATTTAGCATTGCTGACGGGATGCCGGACGGTGAACGGCTGGCCGAGGAGGCGCTGGCGCAGGAATCCCGTGCTGAGCAGCTTCATCGTAAGCTGGTCAACGGCGTCGGGGAAAAAGAGGGAGAAATCAAGCAAGGCGAGCAGCTGGCGCGCGACATTGCCTCTGCGATCAAGGATCTTGTGAAACCTGGGGACACTCATTCGGGCACCGTTGCACCTGGCCAGAATCCTTTCCTGCAGCCAAGGGTGCAAGATTCTCAACACCCTGTCGCTGACGTCGTTATCGCGTTGACCGGCGCAGGGTTGATCGTCCATTCATTTATCAGGAAACTTAGGAACTCGAAAGCGAAGAAAAATGACCGAGATCAAGCCGGAGATAGTTGAGTATGTCCGCACGTTCGTGCGCGATGACCACGAGGAGAACGACCGGATCGAGCGCCTGCTCGACGAAGAGGGCTGGGGCGACGGTTTCGCCTCGTACCTGGCTGCGGTCTTCTACTACGCCATCGATCGTAGGTTCGGGGGCAAGTGGAGCCAAAGTGCGGTGATCCAATTTGTCGCAGATATGCGAGCTGCGAACCCCGTTGCGGCCCAAGTTGACCCAAGTGTTGCGGAAGCTGCGATTCGAGCTGCTCTGGACCCGGCAGCCGAATTGAATGTGTCGGCGCTGGAGTTGCCCAAGACGCAAATTGTAGCCATCCATCATGCGGTCGCCGACCTAGATATGACAGACAGCGATCTCGACGATCTCCTGCGCAAGGCCGAGCGCCTGGCGGCCCGATGAGATCGTCGAGATGGTGGACTGAAAGGTGACTGTTGGCCAACATCCAAGAAGTCAAAGCCGGGCTTGCCATTTCCGAGGAGCAGACAGCCAAGGTCGTCGCCCGAATTCAGGGTGCGATCGACGAGATCGAAAGAATGCTCGTCATGCTGCGATCTGTCTCGTCTACCGCTGGACATCCGCTGGTTCAAGCTGCAACTACCCGTTGCGAGCAGAGTAAACAGCGCTTGACGGAGGCCACGAAACTTGTGCGGCAAGCTAGCAAGGCTACATCCGAGTACCGAGGGCTCCTTGGCTAAGTCCTAACGGTGTGACTGGGCTGGCTTTCGTGTAGTCCGGACTTCGTTATGTAGTTGCGCAGGAGGCCTTTCGGCTCCTAATCTTCGACCTGCTCGTCGGCCAGACGAATATTTCGGTGATATTCGATCAAAGACCAGTTGAGTGGGTGTTTGTCGGTCTGCTGCAGGTCAACGACAAACGTATTACTCATGGTGTCTATGACTCGACCACTCGGGTCAATTCGAAGGGCTCCGTTGTCGAACAGTATGTGATGGTTCGGGCAGAGGCAGAGGACGTTGCTGAGGACGTCTGGACCGTTGTGTGGCTTCCCGAGGGGCTTGATGTGTGCGGCTTCCGCGTATGGTCCGGCGGGGGTCACCAGCTTGATTCCGCAGATCTGGCATGTGTAGTCATGAAGACGCTTGGCCTCCGCCGCGACAGTGGCACTTCTAACGAGCCGTTTGATTGTGGCCTCAACCCGAGTGGTGCGGGTGGACGTCTCCAGCGGAGCGAGGATCCCGGGTAAGTCCAAGCTCTCGTAAGTCACCAAGCGAAAGCGCCAAATAGTGTACCCGTCGGTCCCGACGTCTTTCCAGTAGTCAACCACTCGGAAGAGTCCGTCATAACGGAGACCGACCTCGGGCGAGTGCATCTCGTCCCCTCCGGCACCACGAATCACGCGGACGGGGTAGCCCTCAAGTTGGCTCCTGGCGAGCCCCAGGTTTCCACGCGTGAGTTCTTGATGCGCGATCTGGCGCTTAGTTCGAGGGTCGTTGCCGCCCTGGCCCGTGTACACGATCTCGTTGCCGTAGTCCTCGTCGTCGACGTAGCCGCCGGAGACGACGATAGACTCTGCTCCATCCTGCCCGCCGCAGATGCCGCCCTGAAGTGGCCGGTGGACCTTGGCCGCTGCGAGCTCGGTGCGGTTAGCGAACGTTGAGCCGGGTGGGTAACCGGGAATCTCGCCGTACGTCCGCTCCGCCATAGCCGGCAGAGTAGGACATGCGGACGGGAATGTGAAGACGATTCGATTCTGGCAAGTGGCTGCGCCGGAGGTTCAAGGCTGGCGTAGTCAGCTGTGCTGCAGGGATGGAGGCACGACGATGTCGATGCGCTGCTCCAGCTTGTGGGGGGTGGCGAAGAACTCGACGTCGCTGACGGACCTCAGCTCGCGGACGATGGCAGGCGACCAGTCGTCCTGTGTCCCGTCGAGGGCTGCGATGCGCTGCTGTTTGGGCACCTCGGACAGGCTGAAGATGTGGTAGCAGTGCTCGGCAGCCTGCTCCTGGTCGCGCCCGCTCACCGCCTGCACGTACGCGGCTTTGTTGGCGGACGACACCTGCACGGTGACGGGCCGCTGCCGACCTGAGGTCAGTCGTACCGGTGCCTCGCGCCGCACCTGTCGACCGTCGTTGGTAGCCCACGCCTTGATTCGGGTGACGACTCTGTCCGGGAAGCGCACCGGCGGCTGCTTCACCGCCAGCCATCGCAGCTGGTCCACCCGCATCGACGCCTGCGCGACGGCCAGGACCAGTTCGCCCAACGTCTCCTTGGAGCCGTAGGTGGCCAACTCGCCGGGCACGGCGTCGAAGCCGTTCAGCCCGGACAGGCGGGCTGCTTCGGCGATCGCCTCCGCAGGGCGCCCATCGTCGAACTTGACGCCGGCCATCGACAGCAGAGTGGTCGCTGTGGCGCGATCGGAGACGCGGTAACCGTCGCCGATCGGCTCCACGAGGAGTCGCACCGCGTCGCCGTCGCCGTAGGTGAGCGGCAGGTCGATGAGCAGGCCGTCGCCGTACGCCTGGGTGACGCTCTGGTCGTTGACCGCCCGCAAGATCGCGCCTACGACGGTTTCGCTGTTCATCGCCACCCCCATCACGGCTCTACCCAGGTGAAGTCGGTACCCAGTTCAACGAAGCACTCTGCCGCGAACGCTTCAAATATCGCACGGTGGACGCCCGGAGCGACCCGAGGTGCCAACGGCACCTCGGGGATGTCCGTAGGCTTATAGGCGACTTCATCGCCAATCGCCGGCTCTGTCCGATGCTTGTGAGTGCCCTCGATGGGCCGGTGCGTGTGGTTGACGCATAGCCGCCGAGCCGAGAACCCGTCACGACCAGCGCCGACGAGGTACTGCAGGTAGGGCTCGCTCGGCCGCAGCGGATGGACCGTCATCCGCAGGACGCACGGCGCAAGATGCTTGATGGCGATCCGGACCTGGACCAGGCCTTCCTTGTCGAGGCCGGGCTTCTGCCTCCAGGAGATGCCCCCGACGGTCGTTGCGGAGGCGGCGGGTGACAGGAGGCTGCCCAGGTTCGCGTGCGTAGCCAGCGGGGAGGCTTGCCTGCTCAACGATGCTCACCGGTCCAGGGGAGTGGCGGGGAGGGGAGGCGACCTTGGCGGACCAGCGATCGCCAGCGTCGATCTGGCTTAGGTTACTGCACAACTACTCCCCGCGATGCCCCGTTTCGTGTCGTCTGTGGACGTGGCCCGATGAATGCGCGGGCTCGGGGCGGGTGATGTGGTTGACTGGGTCGCACGTACTCGGAGCGACCCGGAGGAGGTGGCGGCGCGGTGGTGCAGGTGCCGGCGGTGCTCGGTGAGCCGATCCGGTTCGTGCTGAACTGGGGTCGCCGCTACTCGCTGTGGGTGTTCAACTTCGGCCTGGCCTGCTGCGCGATCGAGTTCATCGCCACCAGCATGGGCCGGCACGACTTCATCCGCCTCGGCGTCATCCCGTTCGCCCACGGGCCGCGCCAGGCCGACCTGATGGTCGTCTCCGGCACCGTCACCGACAGGATGGCGCCGGCGATCAAGCGGCTCTACGACCAGATGCCCGAACCCAAGTACGTCATCTCGTTCGGTGCCTGCTCCAACTGCGGTGGCCCCTACTGGGACTCGTACTCGGTGACCAAGGGCGTCGACCAGCTGATCCCGGTCGACGTGTACGTGCCCGGCTGCCCGCCCCGGCCCGAAGCGCTGCTGCACGGCATCCTGCGGCTGCAGGAGAAGATCGCCGCCGAGCGCTCCGGCATCGGCGGCGTGCACCGGCCCGACCCGCTCGCCTCCCCGGCGGACCTGGCCGCCGAACCGGCCACCGCGCCCGGCGACCCACGACCCGGCCCACCGCCCGCGCTGCCGAAGTCGGTTGACGCGCTCACCGCACCGGCCGTCAAGCCACCGGCCCGCTGACCACCAGCTTGCCGGCCTCGACGCTCCTGAGCTGCGCTGCCCGATGGGCCAACCCGCCTTGTTGTCCCATCCTCGCAAGTTATCAAGTATGGATCCAGCTTAGAGGTGCTATTAACAATGCTGGGCGCAATGCAATGGGCGGTGCGGCTTCTATGTTGTCGCTGGATCCCTCGGTCATGAGTGGGTCAGCTGGAACAGTGCGGTTTTCGTTTCCCGGAACGCTCGTAACTCATATGCCTAGTTTTATCCCAACATGGTCTACGATCCAACGCTGGCTGTCGTCATCTATAGCGAAGTAGACGCGACCTACTCGATCGGGGCTTACGCGATCATCGATTTTTATGTGCGGCAACCGTGAAAATTTGGACCCGTCGAACGTAAAAGTGTCGAGCTTCCGGCGACGTATGCCCTCGTCGTCTGGGGCATACGTCAATCCGTATTCCTCTGACATCCAGGTAACCATGCTTTTTCCGAGTCTACCAGTGGTCGCGCGCCAGCCGACGGCCGCCCTTGCCAGGGTTTCCAGAGTCCTCCGCATTCGTTCGCGGTACGGATAGCCTGACTGGATCCAGGACTCTTTGGCTGATTCTGTGAAAATAAGCGCACCGTCAGACTCGACTTCGAGAGCGGACCAGAGCTCGCGGAAGTCTGGCGATACTTGCAACTCCTCAAGGGTTGGCTCGTCCTCCTGTGACGATGATTCATAATGGCGGGAGATGGCCTCGAAATTGTCCTTGTATGTGCGGAGCTCGCGGTTCTCCTGTTCTAGTTCTTCGTTTGCCTCAATGAGGAATTCGGACATTTCTCGTTCTTGAACTATCTGAGCCCGCAGTTCGTTGACGAGTCGATGTACGTCTCCACTCTTTTCTGCGGCCCGAATCCTTCGCTCGGCCTTCTCCTGGGCCGACCTCCGCTCGGCTGCTCGGACAGCTTCAGCAAGTTGGTCGCGTGGGTTTGCGGCCACGGATAGGCGGGACAGCATGTTGAAGAGACGGTCGCTGACGGCCCGTTCGTCCTCTAGTAGTCGTGAGGTCCACCACGGGTTTCGTGTCGTACCGGCTGCCGTAGGCCAGAATAGCCTTGCGCCCCGTAGGGGAACCCGTGTAGAGATTTTCGCGTTTAAGGAGTCGAGGGCCAGCCATGTCTCCAACAAAAATACATGAGCAAGTCCCGCTAGTCTGTTTGCCATGGCTGACGCCAGGCGATCTTCTTGGCTTCCATCGGCGGTGCTGCTGAAAATTATGACTGGTAGCCGTCGCGAGGATTGTGTCAGCGTTTGAACAACTTCTGGTACATCGCTGGCGCGCGCGCGGATCGGTTGCGCGCGCACTTGCTCGTCGCCGTAGTAGCATGGCACCGAATTTAAGACAAGCGGTATCAGGCGGGGGCGATCTATGAAGTCGATTTGAACCGGAGCCAGTCGAGCTACCTTGGAACGTCGCCCAAGTTCGACGCGCATCCCTGTGGAGGTGTCGGCCTTGGCGACAGAGACAGCACAGACGAACTCTGCCTCACCGCCTTCGCCGAGCGGGCTGCAAATCTCTAACTTCCAGAGCTGGTGTGGTGAATCCTCTACGGTGATCGACTCCCACTGAATCTCTCGCTCATTCACCACTGCGGTCCCGCGCCCGGAGAAAAATCCTGAGGGTGCTGGCTCGCTGCCGACCGCCCATGACGCCACCTGCTGTTGCAGTGCATCGAAGGTGGATTCGGCGTCCCCATCGGTGCGTACGGCTACCGAGTACATCACCTGCATCCCAGCACCTCACTCTCGATTTGTACCGTTTGCAACTACTGTGGCGAGGTCCGATCGGTTTTGCGAGATCGTTCTGGAATCGGTGGATGCAGGCGCGGGCCTCGTAGTTCCGCACCCACCGACGGACATCACCTATGAGCTGAAACTGATCGGTACTGCCGTCCTGCGGCCAGAATACTCGGGCGGGCCGGGACAACTCGATGGCCGGCCGACCTGGGGCCGGCGATAGGAGCACCGTCCGGCGCGAGCACCTGGTACGGCGTACCGCTGGGTTCTGACCCGGCGCTCAGCGGAGCTGTTGCCCACGCGCGGTAGCGTGCCCGGACGTGAGTGAGACGCAGCGCGCGACGCAGATCGTCGACATCCTGACCGCCGAGTTCGGTGAACTGATGGCCATCGACCCGGCCGCCTTCCAGCGCAAGTTCCGCAAGATGGCCGCCAGCCCGTTCGCGTTCTACCGGGGCACCGCCTGCCTGTTCTACGCCGACCAGACCGACCCCGGCGGGCCGTTCAACGACGACAGCTTCTGCGACAAGCGGACCAGCCGCGTCTGGATCCATGGTGACCTGCACGCCGAGAACTTCGGCACCTACATGAACGGCTCCGGCGAGCTGGTCTTCAACGTCAACGACTTCGACGAGGCGTATGTCGGGCCGTTCATCTGGGACCTGCGGCGCTTCGCCGCCAGCGTCGCCCTCATCGGCTACGCCAAGGCGCTCTCCGACGACGTCATCAGCGCCCTGGTACGCACGTTCGCCACCGCCTACCTGGCGGAACTGCGGGCCATCGTCGCCGGCGGCGAGGAAGCGATCGGCTCGATCACCCTGGCCAACGCCACCGGCGTGCTGCGCCACGTGCTGCAGGAAGCCCGGCTCAACACCCGTGTCGGTCTGCTCGAGAACCTCACCACCATCAACGACTACGAGCGGCGGTTCATCCACCGCGACGGCGTGTACGCCATCGACGACGACACCCGGGCCGCGGTCACCGCCGCGTTCGCCGACTACCTGACCACGCTGCCGCAGCGGGCCGACGGCAGCCGCACCGACCCCGCCCACATCAAGGACATCGTGCTCCGCAAGGGCGTCGGCATCGGCTCGGCCGGGCTGCCGTCGTACAGCATCCTGCTCGAAGGCCACACCCAGGCGTTGGAGAACGACGTCATCGTCTACCTGAAGCAGGCCCAGGTGCCGGCCGTCGCCCGGCACGTCGACGACGACGGCGTCCGCTCCTACTTCCGCCACCAGGGCCACCGGACCGCCGAATCGCAGCGGGCGTTGCAGGCCCACGCCGACCCGTGGCTCGGCTTCACCGAACTCGGCGGGGTCGGGCAGCTCGTCGCCGAAGTGTCGCCGTACGCCGCCGACCTGGACTGGTCCGACGTCAACGAGCAGGCCGAGCTGACCGGCATCGTCACCGACCTGGCCCACTCGGTGGCCCGGATGCACTCGGTCGCCGACGACGAGTCCAGCCACGACCTGGTCGACTACTCGACCGAGGAGGCGATCGTCGCCGCGGTCGACACCGACGAAGCCGGCTTCGTCGCGGGCCTGGTCGACTTCGCCCACCGGTACGGTGCCCGCGCCCGCACCGACCACCGGATCTTCGTCGACCTGTTCCGCAACGGCCAGCTGCCCTGGGTCTGACCGGCCGGCCCGGTCGCCGTCAGTCCGGTTGCCGGCTCACCGCGTCCCGCAGGGCCTGGACAAGGGCGGTCGTTCGAGGGTCCGGTCCCATCGTGACGCGGAGTCCGTTCGTCACGTACCCGAAGGCGATGCCGCTGGCCGGATCGGCGTAGCCGAGCGAGCCGCCGTGGCCTGGGAAGCCGAAGGCGGTGGGCGACCACCATGGCTGCTCCGGCAGCGGCAGGCCGAAGCCGAGCGCAGGTCGGGTCGGGACCATGAGCACCTGGTCGATTCCGTTGGCCTGTTCGCGGGTGGCGGCGGCGAGGGTGGTCGCGTAAAGAATCCGGATACCGTTGACTTCGCCGATCAGCCCGGCGTAGAAGCGGGCCAGTGACGAGGCAGTGCAGATGCCGTTGACCGCTGGGATCTCCGCTGCCCAGGTGCGCGGATCGGTGAGGTCGATCGGCGGGTCGGTCACCGTCATCGACCGGACCACCAGAGATGTCGGATCGGTGTACGCGGCGAGCACCTGTCGCAGCTGCTCTGGCACCGCCTCGGACACGGGTGGGGTCGCCGGCTGCTCCACGGTCCGCGCGACCCGGTGTGCCTCGGTGTCGGGCAGGCCGATCCAGAAGTCCAGGCCGAGTGGTTTGGCGATCTCGTCGGCGAAGTATGTGCCGAGGCTTCGGCCGCTGACGCGCCGTACTACTTCACCGACCAGCCATCCGTAGGTCAGGCCGTGGTAGCCGTGCGCCGTGCCCGGCCGCCAGGCGGGTGCCTGGGCCGCCAGCGCGGCGACGACCGGCCCCCAGGCCAACGCCTGCTCCAGCGGGACCGGCCGGTCGAGTACCGGCAGTCCGGCCTGGTGGGACAGTAACCAGCGGACCGGGATGTTGCTCTTGCCGGCCGCCGCGAACTCCGGCCAGTACCCGGCGACAGGTGCGTCCAGGTCGAGCTGCCCACGCTGCGCCAGCAGGTGCGCGCAGGTGACCGCCGCGCTCTTGGTGGCCGAGTAGACCAGCTGGAGGTTGTCCCTTCGCCACGCGTTGCCGGTGGTGGGATCGGCGACCCCGCCCCACAGGCAGACCACCTCCTGTCCGTGACGGTAGACGCTGACGGCGGCCCCGACCTCGGACCGGGTTTCGAAGTTTGCCAGGAATGCCTCCTGGACCGGCTCGTATCCCGGCGCGACAGTGCCATTGACCACTGGCATGGGCTCTCCTTAAAGCTGTCGGGCCCGAACGGCGATCCATTCGAGCCACAGTCTGTGTCAGGCTATCCTGACTTCCCGCGTCAGGGAATCCTGACGGCCTATGCTGATGGTGTGGCGGAGGAAATGGTTCCCGGGCACGCGGACATCATCGGGTTCCGGCAACCGGACGGGACGCTGAGCGCTGACGCCGAAGCGCCGGCCGGCACAGTCGGCTACCGGGCCCGGTGCAGTTGCGGCTGGCTCGGCACCAGCGACTACCCGGCTGCCGAAGAGGGCCGCTGGATGGCCACCTCCGAGTGGGCCGGACATATCAGGCCGATCCTGGCCGCCGTGCCCCCTGGTTGGCTGCTGAGCCGTTCCGACGCCCTCCGCGACAACGTCGCCGAACTGGCCACCATGTGGCCGTTGCAGGCACTCGGCGTCCTCGCCGAGGTGGAACGCTGGCAGCGGCAGCTGACCGAACGCGCCGTGGTGGCCGCCCGGGCCGCCGGGCTCTCCTGGGCCGAGATCGGCAACGCCCTCGGCATCAGCCGACAGTCGGCACACGAACGGTTCCGCGGCGTCGCTCCACGCAAACAAGCCGGGTGACGGACACCGGCTGCCGGCCCAGGTGCCGGCCGTCGCCCGGCACGTCCACGACGAAGGTGTCCGGGCGTACTTCCGGCACCAGGGCCACCGGACCGCCGTGTCGCAGCGGGCGTTGCAGGCGCACGCCAACCCGTGGCTCTGCTTCACCGAGCTGGCCGGCGTCGACACCGACCTGGCCCACTCGGTGGCCGGATGCACTTGGTCGCCGACAACGAGTCCAGCCACGACTTGGTCGACCTCGCCCATGCGTACGGTGCCCGCGCCCGCACTGACCACCGGATCTTCGTCGACCTGTTCCGCAACGGCCAGCTGCCCTGGGTCTGACCGGGAAGACTCCTCGGCCGCCCCGGGGGTGCACGCTAGCCCAGTGATCGAACACGTGTTCTAATGAGTGCCAAGTATGCTGCGTCGGGCGAGGGTGGGGTAGCGTTGCGAGAGATGGTAGAGTCCCCGCCCCCGCTGTCCGCGTCGCGACGAACGGTCGCGGCGTACGTGGCGGTGCTGAAGTTGGCTCGCGAGCGTGGGTACGTGGTCACCCGGCTGAAGATGGCGAAGTTCCTCTACCTGACCGACCTCGCGGCAGTGCGCGAGAGCGAGGATCCGGTCTCCGGGGTCGAGTGGCGGGGCCCGTTCAACAACTCCCTGCAGTTCCTGGAGAACGAGCTCGTCGAGCGCCGTGTGGTGCAACGCGACCCCTACTACCAGGGATTCCAGATCCGGCTCGTTGGTGAACTCCCGGGTTACGACATGCCTGCGGAGGACATGGCGATTCTGGAGAAGACCCTCACCGAGCTGGGCGGGCTGGCGGCTGCGACTCTCAAGGACCTGAGTTACCAGACCCCGCCGATGGAGGACGCGCTACAACGCGAGCGGGGCGTGGTGCTCGACCTGTCGCTGGCGCGCCCGCGCCCCAAGCTTGCGAAGCTCGCGCGAAGGATGTCGGCTGTGCTCAGGCGGCTCCCGGAGCAGGAGAACGACCCGGGTATCGGCCAGGAGCTTGAGCGGGAGATGGCTGAGTTGGCCGAAGGGCGCCGACGAGCAACAGGAGTGCTATCACGACGAGCGTAGGCCGGTCGTCGTTCTGAGTGGTCCCAACACGAACAGCGTCGCAGGCTGGCCCACCGTCCTGGTCGCTCCGATCTCCACATCGACCACCCTCAAGACGGAGTACTGTGCAAGCTCAGGGCCAGCGAGGGTGGTCTGCCCAAGAAGTGCTGGGTACGGGTGGTCGCGGTGCAACCGCTCCTCAAGTCAGATCTCCAGGACCATCTCGGGGTCCTGACGGCCGAGCGCCTCGAAGAGATCCAGGCCCGACTCTTCCAGTACATGGGCCTGAACATCGACGAACCGGACGATGGCGAGCTGTCCTAGCTCAGTACGGAGCGGATCAGGGCGACGACGCCGGCCCGGATCCGTTCCGTCGGCTCGTCACGCAGCTGGTGCAGCAGGTCGCTGCGGACAGCGGCGAGCAGGGCGTGCGCCAGGAAGTCGGCGTGCTCCGGGCCGCGTACGCCGGTGATCATGTCGATCAGACGCCGGTGCAGGTCGCCGTACGCCGGGTTGAGGTACGGGCTGCCCCGGCCGGCGCTCTCCAACGCCAGCGCCAGTGCCCGGTTGGCGTGTTTGTAGTCGAGGATCGCGTCGAAGATCGCGATGATCCCGGCCACCGGATCCCGGTCGGCTCCCTGCCGAGAGTCTTGCAGGGTGGCCTGCAGGGCGGTGCCCCGCTGGGCGGCGAGGGCCTGCAGCAGGCCGGTGCGGTCGCCGAAGCCGCGGAACAGGGTGCCCTTGCCGACGCCGGCCGCCTGGGCGATGGCGTCCATGGTGACCTCGTCCGGGTCGGCGGCGGCGTCGAGCAGCCGGCCGGCGGCGGCCAGCACGGTTTCCCGGTTGCGGGTGGCGTCGACCCGTTCCTTACGTGCTGCTGCCGGCACGGTTGACCGTCCTCTCGCCCCCGCCTCGGATATCCGGACCGTCGGTCCGTATAGTTAATCCGGACCGCTGGTCCGAATCCTAGAGGAGGCACCGTGACCGAAGCGCCCAGCCCGACCGTCAGCCCCGCCGCCCAACTGCTGCACCGCTGCCTCGACCACCTGCTTGCCAAGGACATGCCCGGCTTCCTCGCGCACTGGCACGACGACGCGGTCGCCGAGTTCCCGTTCGCCCCACCCGGCTACCCGCGCCGCCTCGACGGCATCGCCGCCGTCACCGGCTACCTGATCGACTACCCGAAGCTGATCGACATCGCCGAGTTTCCCCGACGTGACCGTGCACCAGAGCGTCGACCCCGACGTGGTGATCGCCGAGCTCACCGCCACCGGCACCGTCGTACCGACCGGGCAGCCGTACCGGATGTCGTACGTCGTCGTGGTGACCGTGCGGGACGGCCGGATCGCCCACTACCGCGACTACTGGAACCCGCTGGCCGCCCCCGACCTGACCAGCGCCGCTGTGATCCCGGTGGGCACCGATGTCTGACCAACGGACCGTCCTGGTCACCGGGGCGACCGGCAACATCGGCCGGCACATCGTCGCCACCCTCGCCGCAGCCGGCCACCCGGCGCGGGCCGCCAGCCGGCACCGCCCAACCGACCCGGTCGCCGCCACCAGCCACGTCCCCTTCGACTGGCACGACCCGGCCACCCACCAGCCTGCCGTCGACGGCGTCCACGCCGTCTACCTGATGCCGCCGCCGGCCAGCGCCGACCCGGTCGGCCAGGTCGGCGCGTTCCTCGACCTGGCCCAGGACGCCGGCGTACGCCGGATCGTGCTGCTCAGCTCGTCGGCGATCCGCACCGGCGACCCCGGCCCCGGCCAACTGCACGCCACCGTCGCCGACCGGTTCCCGGAGTGGACGGTGCTGCGCCCGTCCTGGTTCATGCAGAACTTCGTCGCCGAGCACCATCACCACGGTGCCGGCATCCGCCGCGACGGCGAGATCGTCACCGCCACCGGCGACGGCCGGGTCGGCTTCATCGACGCCGCCGACATCGCCGCCGTCGCCGTCCGGGCCCTGACCGACCCGGTGCCGCACAACGCCGAACATCTGCTCACCGGCCCGCAGACCCACAGCTACGCCGACGTCGCCGCGATGATCAGCGAAGCCGGCGGCCGACCGGTCCGGCACCGTACGGTCGACGTCGACACCATGCGCCACCGGCTCACCAGTTTCGGCATCCCGGACGGCTTCGCCGCCCTGCTGGCCGGCATGGACGGTGCCATCGCCGGCGGAGCCGAAAACCGGACCACCAGTACGGTCCACGATGTCACCGGCCGGGCACCGACCAGCCTGCGCGACTTCTGCGCCGCGAACGCCGACCACTGGCGACGGGCCTGACGTCACCCGTCTGCGCGACAGCCGGACGTAGGGCCAGTCAGCGTTCCCGTCCAAGCGTGGGTAGACCGCCTCGAACGAATTTTGGAGGAGGCGGCTGCCGTGTTCTGGTCGGGGTCTTGACGGGCGGTGTGAGGCGGCGGAGTTCCTTTAGCGCTCGGGCTCGGATGGCGTGGCAGTCCGGGCAGGCACGTCCCGTCGGTACCCGCCGCTGATAGACCGGAGCCATGCGGGGCAGGGGCAGCTCGCACATGACCTGGTCCGGGTGTTCGGGATGCGGTCTGTGCCATACGGCCGGGTCGTCGAGACGCACCCAGCCGACCGGCACCCGCCATGTGCCTGCCGTGCCGACCGGCCCGTCGCCGACAACGGGCCCGGTCGCGAGCCGGATGAGGATCCGCGTGGACGCCTCCACCGGCCGCTGCCGTGGTCGTGGCGGTCGCTTTCGATGCTGCCCGCCACGGCCGGCGACCTCGGCAGGTGCGGCCGGCTCGCGGCGGTCCCGGCGAGGCTTCCCGGAGCCCGAACCAGCTTTCGCCCGACATCGGTCGCAATGCGCCCAATCGCACGGCAGTTCTTCGTGGATCGGCACGCCGCCGGGCAGCTTCAACCCGCACAGGACGCGGTCGGGAATGTACGGGTCAGGCCGGTGGAGTACCTGCCGTGCAGGTCTAGGCAGCTTCACCCAGCCGAGCCGATTGCCTTCCACTACTCGCTGCCACGCCTGACGTCCAGGGCTACCGTCGGCCCCGGCAGATCGTGGAATCGGGTACTCGGCACCCGCGTCACGGCAGGCCACGCAAATGGAGAACATGCGGCGCGGGCTCTGCAGTACCAACACGTCTGCTGCCAAGTCGCGACCGCACAACGTGCGCCCTACATCGGCCCGATCCGCGCCGTGCATCCGCGTACCCTCACCGGGCAGAAACACCCAGCCTGCCACCCGGCCGTCCATCTCCATTAGAGTACGCGGCGCGGCCCTGCCCGTCCGACCCGAAACCGAGTGCCTCGTGCCAACTGCCACCGATCCGACAGGTCAGAACTCGATGACCGTCTTGATGCCTTCCTCCTCGGCGTACGCCCGCTGGTAGTCGTCCAGACCGTACCGGTGGGTGATCATGCTCGTCAGCCAGTCGTTGTCGGCGCGGGCCAGCGCGTCGGCGGCCTGCTGCCAGTGCCGGCGGTTGGCGTTGACCGTGCCGAAGATGACGTTGTTCTTCAACACCAGGCACCGGTTCAACTCGTTGAGGTCCAGCTCGGTGTGGTGGGCGTGGGTGTTGATCCCGGTCAGACAGCCGATGCCGTTCGGCGCCAACCTGTTGAACACCTCACGCACCACCGGCGGCGCGCCGGTGCACTCGATGATGACGTCCGGGTCGAAGTCCAGCTCATCCACCGGCACCGCGTGGTACGTCGCACCCAGCCGGCGGGCCAGCTCCGGCTTCGGCCCCGACGTGCCCCGGGCCAGCACATGCGTCTCCAGACCACGCTGCACGCCCAGCAGCGCCGCCAGCAGCCCGATCGGGCCGGCCCCGGTGACCAGCACCCGCTGCGGCGCCCAGAAACCACGCGCGCCGATCCGGTCGACGTGGTCCCAGGCCTTCGCGACCACACTGGTCGGCTCCAGCAGCACCCCGGCCAGCCCCAGCTCCGGCCGCAGCGGTACGGCGTACTCGGCCGGCACCCGCCACCGCTGCCGGGCGAACCCGTCGATGCCCTTGATCCCGCACTCGGTGTACCGCCCGTTGGTGCACATGTCCCACTCGCCGGCCGCGCAGTACCGGCACGGCACCGGGTCGGGCCGCCGGACGATCCCGGCGACCAGGTCACCCGGCCGGATCGTGCCACTCGGGTCCTCGACCACCCGGCCCAGCGACTCGTGGCCGAGGACCAGCATGTCCCGGCCCGGCGGCGGCTCGCCGTAGTCACCGCCGAGGATCTCCCCGTCGGTGCCGCAGATGCCGACCGCGACCGCCTCGACCAGCACCTCACCCTCGTCGGGTGACGGCTCCGGCGCGTCGTCGACGAGCCGCAACGAATCGGCCTTGCCCGGGGTGACAGTCAGCGCACGCATGACCAGGATGTTTCCCCGCAGGTCAGTACCTACACGCGTAATGTCGGGCCCACCTGCGTACCACCCGCGCCCTTAGGATCAGACCCATGACCCCCGACGAGATCGGCGCGCACCTGGTCAGCCTGCTCGACCAGCCGACGGCTGTGTCGGAGGCCGCGCAGGTCACCGCGCAGGTCACCGCCACGGTCTCCGCAGGCGGCGGCCGGTACGCCCGGGCCACCGTCGACGTACCCGCCGACAGTTGGCCGGCCGCGCTCGCCGCCGCCCGCGACGACGCCGACCTGGCCTGCGACTTCTTCGACTGGCTCTCCGCCGTCGACGAGCTCGACGACGGCTTCGCGATCGTCGCCCACCTGTGGTCCACCCGGCACCGGCACGGCCTGCTGCTGCGCACCCGGGTGCCGCGCGAACGCCCCGAGCTGCTGTCCGTGGTCGACGTGTTCCCCGGCGCCGACTGGCACGAGCGGGAGACCCACGAGATGTTCGGTGTCCACTTCGTCGGCCACCCTGCCCTCACCCCGCTGCTGCTGCCGCCCGAGTTCGAAGGCCACCCGCTGCGTAAGGAGTTCGTCCTCGCCGCCCGGGTCGCCAAGCCGTGGCCGGGCGCGAAGGAACCGGGCGAACCGGCCGGCGGCGGCGGGGGAGCCCGGCGGGCCCCGATGCGGCCACCGGGCGTACCGCTGCCGACCGAATGGGGTCCGCAGGCCGCCAGGTCCGCGCCCGACGCCGGCCCCGACGGCGGTACGCGGCCCGCGCGCGCCGCCGGCCCCGACGGCGGCCGACCCGACGGGGGTACGGCCTGATGCCGCTCTGGCTGGAGCTGACGATCCGGGTCGGTTCCGTCGTCGTCGCGTTCCTCACCCTGCCGCTGCTCGTCGGGCAGATGGAACACAAGGCGATGGCGCACATGCAGGGCCGGCTCGGCCCGATGTACGCCGGAGGCTTCCACGGCTGGGCGCAACTCATCGCCGACGGCGTCAAGTTCGTGCAGAAGGAGGACATCACCCCGCGCGCCGCCGACCGGCCGGTGTTCCGGCTCGCCCCGGCGATCGCCCTCGTGCCGTACCTGCTGGTCCTGCTCGTCATCCCCCTCGGGCCGGGCGACCTCGTCGGCCAGCCGCTCGACGTCGGCCTGTTCTTCGTCCTGGCCGTGATGGGCGTCGGCGTCGTCGCCGTGCTGATGGCCGCCTGGGCGTCGGCCAACAAGTACAGCCTGCTCGGCGGGCTGCGCGGCGCCGCCCAGCTGCTCGCCTACGAACTGCCGCTGGTGCTCGCCGCCGCCAGCGTCGCGATGGCCGCCGGCACCCTGTCGCTGTCCGGCATCGTCGAAGCGTGGCGGCCCTGGTGGCTGCTCTGGCAGGCACCCGCCCTGATCGTGTTCTTCCTCGCCGGCATGGCCGAGATCCGCCGCCCGCCGTTCGACATGCCGATCGCCGACAGTGAACTGGTCTTCGGCTACCTGACCGAGTACACCGGGCTGCGGTTCGCGTTCTTCCTGCTCGCCGAGTACGCCGGCATCGTCGTCATCGCCGCGCTGACCACCGTGCTGTTCCTCGGCGGCTGGCAGGGGCCGTTCGGCGTCGAACAACTCGGCTGGCTGTGGACACTGCTGAAGGTCTTCGCCGTCGCGTTCGTGATCATCTGGGTGCGGGTGTCGTTCCCCCGGCTGCGCGAGGACCAGCTGCAACGGTTGTGCTGGCTGGTGCTGGTGCCGCTCGCCCTGGCCCAGCTGGTGCTCACGGCAGGGGTGAAGGTGGCCATCGGATGACCGGTGCCACGTCCACCCAGGAGCGTGCGGACGGCCGGGCCGACCGGCCCGACGAGCCGCCGCCGGCCGGCAGCGGTGGGCCGTCGGGGGACCGGCTACGCCAGCCGCCCCGGGACCGGCTGCGCTGGCTGGACCGGGACCGGCTGCGCTGGCCGGCCCGGATCGCCCTCGCCGTGACCCTGGCCGCCGGCGCAGCCGGGCAGATCGCGGTCTGGGCCGCCGGCAACTGGCTGTGGAACGACGAGACAGCCATCGCCATCAACCTGCGCCGCACCTTCCTCGAACTGACCAGGGGGATGGAGTTCCAGCAGGTCGCCCCGGTCGGCTGGCTGTGGCTGGAGAAGACCCTGTGGTTGGCGTTCGGCGACGGCGAACGGGTGCTGCGGCTGCCGTCGCTGGCCGGCATGCTGGCCGTCCTGGTGTTGACCGCGATCATCACCCGCCGGGTGGTCGGGCGGTGGGCGGCGGTCGCCGCGACCGCGCTGATCGCCGCCGCGCCGATGATCCTGACCTACGTCGGCGAGCTCAAGCAGTACGCCGTCGAATCGGCGGTCGCCCTGGCGGTGCTGCTGCTCGGGGACCGGTATTTTGCGTCGGTCGGCTCCCGCCGAGGCCGGTCCCGCTGGCTGATCCCGGTCGGCTGGGCGGCGGCCACCTTGGTCGCCGTCTTCGTCAGCCTGACCGCGGTGCTGGTGCTCGCCGCCGCCGTCGCCGGCATGACCCTGCTGCTGGCCCTGCGCCGACGCTGGACCGACGTGGCGGTCCTGCTCGCCGGCTCCGCGCCGGCGGTCGCCTTCGCCGGCTACCTGATCGACCGCCGTCGCCGGTTCCCGTTCATGCCCGGCCAGTCCGACTACTTCGCCGACGGCACCCCGCCGGCCGGCTCCGGGCCGGTGGACATCCTCGCCTGGCTGCCCCGGATGTGGTCCAGCTTCGTCACGGTGACCCTGGACTGGCGTCAACCGCTGCTGGTCCTGCTGCTGGCCGTGGCCGGCGTCGCCGTGCTGATCTGGCGTCGCCGGTCGCTGTGGGCGGCGATGCTCGGCGGGACCCTGCTGGTGGCAGTGGCCGCTGCGGCGGCCCGTGGTCTGCCGCTCGCCGACCGGGTGGCGACCTGGCTGATCGCCCCGACGGTGATCCTGGTGGTCGCCGGCCTCGACGGCGGCGTACGGCTGGCTCTGCACGCCGGCACTCGGCTGACCTCCCGGGTCGGCACCGGGCTGACCTCGCGCGTTGGTACCGGGGCCCGGCGAGCCGGCCGGGTGGCGGTGGCGTCCGTGGTGCTGATGCTGGCCGTCGCCGTGCTGCCGGTGATCGCCCACCCGGCGGCCGTCGCGGCGTACCGGCAGGTGGTCGACCCACAGATGAAGGACGCCGGCCCCGCCGCGCTCGCCGACGTGGCCGCCCGTGCCCAACCCGGCGACCTCGTGCTGTTCTACTGGTTCAGCTACCGGATGGTCGTCTGGTACGGACCACGGCACGACCTGGCACCACACACCGTGCGGCTGTACCCGTCCGATCACGACAAATGCGACCCGCAGGCGTTCGGCGAGTGGCTCGGTGACGTCGACCGCGTCTGGTACGTGCACGGCCGCAGCCTCAGCAGCGCGCCGGACGACTACCCGACCCGGGTCGCCGCCGAGTTCGCCGACTACGGCACCATCGTGGAGATCCGCGACTTCCCCGCCGACCGCTGGTCGACGGCGGCCTGGGCGCTGGTCGACCTGACCGCCGGCCCGGACCCGCAGCCGCCGGTCGTCGAACCGGATCCGGAACACGCCTGCCTCGGCCGCTGGTGACGGCGTGGCAATCGGCGACGGAGACCGCAGACAGCGGAGATCGACGGCAACGGAGATCAGATGCTCGCGTGCCCGGCACGGATTCGGCAGGATGAGGCGCATGGACCGACGCGGCGGACGACCGGCATGAGCGGCGAGGAGCACGACACCGGACACGGCGGCACCGGACACGGCGGCACCGGACACGGCGGCACCGGACACGGCGGTGCCGGGCGCAGCGAGGGCGGGCACCGCGGCGGGCACGGCGAAGGGCTGCTGAAAGGCCTGGCGACGACCTTCAAGACGATGGTCTCCCCGGCCCACACCCAGCAGTACCCGGACGTCGCCCCCGATCTGCCGCCCCGCTCCCGTGGGGTCATCGCGCTGCTGGCCGAGAACTGCACGGTCTGCATGCTCTGCGCCCGCGAATGCCCCGACTGGTGCATCTACATCGACTCGCACAAGGAGGAGGTGCAGGTGCCGGGTGCGGCACGGGCCCGGCAGCGCAACGTCCTCGACCGGTTCGACATCGACTTCTCGCTCTGCATGTACTGCGGCATCTGCGTCGAGGTCTGCCCGTTCGACGCGCTCTACTGGTCGCCCGAGTTCGAGTACGCCGAGTACGACATCCGGGACCTGCTGCACGACAAGGAACACCTCGGCGAGTGGATGGCGAGCGTACCGCCGCCACCGGCGCACGACCCGAACGGCGAACCGGCCAAAGAGGAGACCGCCGCCGCACGCAAGGCCGCCGCGCCCGGTCGGCCTGCCCGTGGGGCGACCACGTGACCGGTACGGACGTGCTGCTGCTCGCCCTCGGCGCGGTCGCCGTCGGTGCCGCCGCCCTGGTGGTGAGCACCCGGCACATCGTCCGCGCCGGGCTGTACCTGGTCGGCTGCCTCGGCGCCGTCGCCGGCCTGTACCTGGTGCTGACCGCCGAACTGGTCGCCTGGGTGCAGGTGCTGATCTACGTCGGCGCGGTCGTGGTGCTGCTGCTGTTCGCGGTGATGCTCACCCGCGCGCCGATCGGCGCCGCCACCGACCTGGACCGGCCCGGCTGGCCGGCCGCGCTGATCGGCGGCGGGGCCGGGCTGGGGCTGGCCGCGCTGTTCGTCGACGCGTACCGCTGGTCGCGGGTCGAGCTGCCCGACGCCGGCACCGCCGACCGGCTCGGCGCGGCCGTCTTCGGTAGCTGGGTGCTGCCCTTCGAGGTGCTGTCGGTGCTGCTGCTGTCCGCGCTGATCGGGGCGATCGTGCTGTCCCGCCCCGACGTCGGCGCGCAGCCCGAGCGGGCTGGGCGGGCCGGGCCGGGCGGGCGCGGCTGATGCGCCCGGTCATCCCGTACCTCGTCGCCGCCGCGCTGTTCGGGCTCGGCGTCTACGGCGTGCTGCGCCGCCGCAACGCCGTCCTGCTGCTGATGTCGGTCGAGCTGATGCTCAACGCCGTCAACCTGGTCCTGGTCACCGCCGACACCACGGTGCGCGCCGCACTGCCGTACACCGGGCAGACGTTCGCCCTGTTCATCATCGTGATCGCCGCCGCCGAGGTGGGTGTCGGGCTGGCCATCGTGCTGCACCTGTACCGGCTGCGGTCCAGCGTGGTCGTCGACGACGTGCCACTCGACGGTGACGCGGACGGGCGGGCCGACGCAGACCCGCCGGCCGACACCGCTGCCGTGCAGGTTGGCAGCGTCGCCGAGCGGCAGGAGGTGACCCGGTGACCGGGTCGACCCTGGGCCACCTGCTACCCGCCGTACCGTTCGCGGCCGCCCTGGCCGGCCTGCTGGTCGGCCTGCGACCCGACCCGCTGACCGCCACCCGACGGCGGGTCGCCGCCGGGCTCGGCGTCGGCGGTGCCACCGCCGCGCTGGCCGTCGCCGTCGCGCTGCTGGCCAGTGGGGCACCGACCGTCGAGCAGTCCCGGTCGTGGGTCGACGTCGGCGGGCTGGCGGTCACCTTCGGCGTCCGGCTGGACGGCCCCGCCGCCCTGGTCGCCGTCGCGGTCGGCGCGGTCGCGCTCGCGGTACAGCTGTACTCCGTCGCGTACCTGGCCGGCGACGACCGCTATCCGGCGTACGCCGCCCAGGTGAGTCTGTTCACCGCCGCGATGCTGCTGGTCGTCGTCGCCGGTGACCTGATCATGCTGCTGGTCGGCTGGGAGGTGATGGGCGCCTGCTCGTACCTGCTGATCGCGCACGACCGGCGGCTGCCCGAGGCGCCGGCGGCGGCGATGAAGGCGTTCCTGGTCACCCGGGTCGGTGACGTCGGATTCCTGCTCGGCATCGCGGTGCTCGGCATCGGTGCCGGCAGCTTCCGCATCGCCGAGGTGCTCGCCCACGACTACCCGCCGGCCACGGTCACCACGGCGGCGCTGCTGCTGCTCGCCGGGGTGGCCGGCAAGAGCGCCCAGTTCCCGCTGCACACCTGGCTGCCCGACGCGATGGCCGGCCCGACGCCGATCTCCGCGCTGATCCACGCCGCCACCATGGTCGCCGCCGGGGTGTACGTGGTGATCCGGCTCTACCCGATCTTCGTCGCCGCCCCGGCCGCGCTGATCCTGCTCGGCGTGCTCGGCGTCGTCACCCTGCTGCTCGGCGCGTTCGCGGCGACCGCCGCCGACGACATCAAACGGGTGCTCGCCTGGTCGACCGTCTCCCAGCTGGGCTACATGACCGGCGCGTTGGCCGTCGGCTCCCCACCGGCCGCCCTGTTCCACCTGCTCACCCACGCCGCGTTCAAGGCGCTGCTGTTCCTCGCCGCCGGCTGCGTGATCCACGCCGTCGGCAGCAACCTGATGTCGGCGATGGGCGGGCTGCGCCGGCCGATGCCGGTCACCTTCGCCGCCACCGCCGTCGGGCTCGGCGCGCTCGCCGGGCTGCCGCCGCTGGCCGGCTTCTGGAGCAAGGAGAGCGTGCTGTACGCGGCCGCCGAAGCCGCCCGGCACCCCGGCGACGGGCCGGTGCCGGCGTGGCTGGGCTGGCTGGTCTGGACGGCCGGTCTCGTCGGGGTGGCGGTCACCGCCTGGTACGCCACCCGGCTGCTGCTGCGTACCTTCCTCGGGCCGTCCCGGGTGCCCGCCGGCACCCACCCGCACGACCCGCCGGCGTTGATGCGCTGGCCGGTGCTGGCCCTGGCCGTGCCGGCCGGGCTGCTCGGCCTGGCCGCGTTCAGCCCCACCTTCACCGGCTGGCTCGGTGCCCCGCCGGACGGGCTGGTCCACTTCGGTCCCGACCTGGTGCTGCCGGTGCTGCTGCTGGCCGTCGGCGTCGGCGCGGCGGTGTGGCTGCACCGGCGTGACCCGGTCTCTTCTCCACATCTGACGCTGCCGACGACC
>NZ_JBSWXD010000048.1:0-40542 GCF_056160425.1 Micromonospora sp. ABR4_055 | reverse complement strand
ACCTGAGCAGCAGCAGCGTCGGCGTCGATGTCGTCGCCGAGCGCCGTGCCGATCATCGCGTGGAGCCTGGTGATGCCGGCGATGCCCTCGGGCAGCCTCGCCTTGGCCAGCCTGCGGCCGGAGGCGTCCATGAGCTCGACGTCGTGGTGGTCCTCCGCCCAGTCATCTCCTATGAACAGCAACGTCTCTCCCGCCTATTGAGTCGATCACCGCTGGTAGCCAGGAGGAGAACCATCAGCGACCTAATGAAGCAGTGCTCACGCCGCGACCGGGCGGGCACGACATCCCATCAGCGATCAACTCTCCACACCGACCAGCCGGGGCACGATCTTTCGTCAGGACTCGACGTCCAGGAACCCGGAGTGCTCACCGGCTGGCGGCTACCTACCCACCAGGAGTTTGCCGGATGGCTCACTCCCAGAACTCATTAGGACACCCACCATGCAGATATTCGCCCGCCTCTACCTCGCGGTGGCCGACCGGATCGGCGAGCTGCGCGGCGCCGACGAACGGGACAGGGGCGACAGCCCGGTCCCCACCGCAGTGATCATCGTCGGCCTGGCGCTCGTCGCGATCGCCGTCCTCGCCTGGGCGTCGAACCTCGCGTTCGACTTCATGAACGCCAACCCGGACCCGTCGAGCGACCTGCCGGACTCGGGCAACTTCCCGGGCGGCGGCGATTGATCGGCGACATGTGCCGTCACTTCGCCGGCCGGGCGGGCCGGACCATCCCCACCCCGGTGGTCCGGCCCGCCCCCACCCCGGTGGTCCAGCCTGCCCGGGACCGGGGCGCGGCGCCGGTCGAGTTGGCCATCCTGTTGCCGGCGATCCTGCTGCTGCTGTTCGCCTCGATCCAGGTCGCCGCGCTGTTCCTGGCCCGTACCGTGGCGTTGAGCGCCGCCCAGCAGGCGGTCACCGCCGAACGCGGCTACGACGCGTTGGGCAGCGGCAACGCCGACACCGGGGTGGGTGCGCAACGCGCTGCCGCGTTCCTCGCCGACGCCGGCGACTGGCTCGCCCCGGACCCGCTGCCGGCGCCGTCGGTCGGCCCGGACGGGCGGTACGTGTCGTACACCGTCAGCGGTAAGGCACTGTCGCTGGTGCCGGGCGTGACGTTCACCGTCAGCGAGACCGCCAACGGCGAGATCGAGCGGTTCGAGCAGGTCGCGGGAGGCTGATCGTGCGGCGACGCCATGCGGGTTCCGGCCAGGGCTCCGGCCAGGGCTCCGGCCGGGGCCGCGACCGGGGGTCCGTCTCGGTGGAGGTGGCCATCCTGACCCCGGCGTTCCTGCTGCTGGTCGTCGTCGCCTGGGTGACCGGGCGGACCGTGCTGGCCCGCAACGCCCTGGACGCGGCGGCGCACGACGCCGCCCGCGCCGCCTCCATCTCCCGGTCCGTGGCCGAGGCGCAGACCAACGCCGAGTACGCCGCGCAGCAGCGCCTCGACTGGGAGGGCATCGCCTGCACCGGGGAACCGGCCGCCGACTTCGCCCCGAACGGGGTGGACACCCTGACCAATGCGTTCGCCACCGCGCCCGGCAGCACCACCGCGCTGATCCACGTCCGGGTGAGCTGCACGGTCCAGTTCGGCGACCTGGGGCTGCCCTGGGTGGCGCAGGACCGGCTGCTCAGCGCCGACTTCCGTTCCCCGCTGGACCGCTACCGGGGGCGGGGATGAGCCGCCAGCGGCCGGGCGGAAGCCGCCAGCAGCCGGGCGTCGACGGCGGTGCGTACGATCACCGCGACGCGGGGCGGGTGAGTGTCTTCCTCGCCGTGGCCTTCCTCGCCGTGGCCACCGTCCTCGGGATCACCGTGGACGCCGCCGGCAAGTACCGCACCAAGCAACGGGCGGACAACCTGGCCGCTGAGGCGGCTCGCACCGGCGGGCAGCAGATCGACATCGGTCTGGCGGTCAGCGGGGAGGGCCAGTTCATCGACGTCCCGGCGGCCACCGCCGCAGTCGACCACTACTTCGACGACCTGCCCGGGGTGACCGGGTACACGGTCGAGGTCGCCCCCGATCAGCAGCAGATGACGGTGACCGTCGACATGACCTACGAGACCACCATGCTCAGCCTCTTCGGTTTCCCGCCGGGGATCCCGGTGACCGGGCAGGCCACCGCCGTGCTCCGGACCGACCCGTGACGGGAAGCTGACCCCTCGAGAGGAGCGGCACAATGCGCGCGACCCGCGTTTCCCCCGTCCGGCGGCTCGGGCAGGTCCTCACCGGCCTGGGTGCGCTGACCGTCCTGTTGATCCTGCTCGCCGGCGCACCGGTCGCGCTGATCGCGTTCGCCGGCAACCCGCTGCCCGACCACCTGCCCGGCATCGACGAGATCGGCACCGCGCTGACCAGCCGCGACGATGGACAGTTGTTCATCCGGGTGTTGGCGGTTGCCGGCTGGGTGGGCTGGGCGACGTTCCTGCTGTCGGTGCTGGTGGAGGTGCCGGCCCGACTGCTGCGCCGGCCGGCGCCGAAGCTGCCCGGCATGGGCCGGCAGCAGCGCGTCGCCGCCGCACTGGTCGGAGCGATCTCGTTGATCCTGGTCGCCGGTCCGGCGGCGGCGTTCGCCGCACCGGGGCCGGTCGAGGCGACCTCGGCGGCGGCGGTGGTGGTGGGCACCGGGTTCGGCAGCGCCCCTGAGCTTGCCGCGCCCGCCGGCCAGCAGGCGACACCGAACCAGCTCGTCGGTGCCAGCGGGCGGTCCGCCGCGCCGGCACCGGCCGCAGTCGGCTCGCCGGCCCCGCTGGTCTCGCCAGCGGCGTTGCACACGCTCGCCGCAGCCCCCACCGGACCGGGCGCCGACGGCACAGCGCCGACGGATCAGCCGGACCAGCCGGCGGAGTCGGCCGTGTACCGGGTCGCCAAGGGCGACTACCTCGGCCACATCGCCGACCGCTACCTCGGCGGGTTCAGTGACTACCGGGAGCTGGCCGACCTCAACGAAATCGACGACCCGGACCGGATCCGGGCCGGCCAGCTGCTGCGGTTGCCGGCCGAGGTGACGGACACCGGTGTACGGCCGCACGCCACCGGCACGGTCGTCACCCCGGCGGTGACGTCCACGACGGAACAGCCCACGCCGTCGCAGCCGACGCCGGAGCAGCCGGCGGCTCCGCAGACCCCGCCGCCGGTCGATGTACCGTCAGATGCCGACCGCCCCGCCTGGCAGGTGGACAACGACGCCACCGGCAACCTCGGCGGCGGCGTCTCCGCCGGCCGGTCCGGCCCGGAGCAGAACCTGAACCGTCCACTCGCGGTGACCGCGGTGATCACCGCAGCGAGCATCGTCGGCGCGCAGATCGGCACCATGCTCGGGTTGAAACGGCGTACCGCCGGAACGTCCGGCGAGACCGGCCGGCACCGCCGCGACCGGAACTGACCCGGGCCGGCACCGCCGCGACCGGGGCTGACCTGAGCCGGCACCGCCGCGACCGCGCCGGTCTCCGGCTGCTCAGCCGCCGCCCGGCCGGAGCTGCCGCTTGTCCGGCTTGCCGCTCGGCCCGACCGGCACCACGTCGATGAAGGTGACGGTACGGGGCCGGCTGGCCTGGCCGAGCCGACCGGGTGTCGGACGTGCCGGTCGACCTGGCAACCGTCGTCGAGAACGCGGTCCTCGCCGAGAGCGACCGGGCACAGGAGTACGGCGTGGTCATCGCCCTGGACCGGTCGGACGGTCCGCTGCCGGTGGCCGGGGTCTCCTCGGCGCTGCGCAGGGTGGTGTCCGACCTGCTGACCAACGCGTTGCGGCATTCCCGACCGGGCGGGCGGATCGACGTCGCCGTCTGCCGTGCCGCTGCCGGCGACACGATCAAACTGACCGTCGCAGACACCGGCGACGGCTTCGACCCCGACGAGCGCATCTTCGACCGGTTCCATCGCGGAGCCGGGTCGGACCGGCTGCACATCGGCCTGGGCCTGGCGCTGCTGCGCGAGGTGGTGACCGCGCACCGTGGCACCATCGAGGCCGCCGGCCACCCCGGTGCCGGTGCGAAGTTCACCGTACGGTTGCCGGCTGCCGCGGCACTGCCGGGTCAGGGCAGCTGGGCCTGCACGACCCCGGCCACCACCCGGCTGCGCAGCACCTGCTGATCAGTGGCGGCCGGGCCGTGGGCGACGGTGCCGTCGGTGAGCCGGAACGCGCTGCCGTGCCACGGGCAGACCACACAGGCGTGGCCGTCCGCGCTGATCACCTCACCCTGGTCGAGGGGGCCGTTCTGGTGGGCGCAGTGGGCCAGCAGCACCGTGACGTCCTCGCCGTGCCGGTAGACCAGCACCGGCACGTCGTCCACCTGCCGGCTGATCATTCCCGCTTCGGGCAGGTTGGCGAACTCGGCGATCGGGTGCCAACCGGCGGAGATCCGATGCAGCTCGGGCACCGCGTGGTTGACCCCGGCGGCCTGCTTGTAGGCGAGATGACCGCCGAGGAAGCCGCCGGCACCGACCGCGGCGAGGCCGAGGAATCCGAGCGTACGGCCGGTCTGGTGCCGGCCGCGTAGCCGGGCGACCAGCGATCCGGTGTAGCAGGCCACGCCGACGGTGTTGGCGATCGCGTGCACCAGACCGATCCGGCGCTGCTCGCGGGACAGGCTCGCCCAGTCGTTCGCCCCGGTGACCGCCGCCGGGATCGCGGCGGCGGTGCCGACGCCGACCAGGGTGGTCGCGGCCCGTCGCTGGCCGGGCAGCATGTCGAGTACGGCGGCGCTCAGCCAGGCACCCATCGGCACCTGGATCAGCACCGGGTGCAGTGGATGCCCCAGCCACACCCCGTGCAGCAGGTCGCGGACCCGTTCGTTGCTGATCCGCCGCTGGACGCCTTGTTGCAGCCGGTCGCCGATCCGGTCCAGCCCGGTCGCCTGCTCGATCTTCATCAACAGTGCCCGCATCGTCCCGACGTTCCCGCCAGACGCACCACCAAACTTCGACGGTCTTGCGTATGACGAGCCAGCTGGAGCTCTACGGAACGCGGTCCGTCGCGTCGAGGTAGCTGCGGAGTAGCGCCCGGTCGGCGGCAGATCCGGATGCACTTACTACGGGTGTTCCTGATCAAGGTTTCTCTTTGCTTCCAAGTTGCCGCTGGGACCGCTCGGCGACCTCCCCGGACACCCTACCCATCATCGATCTTGCCCGGCCGAGAGCCTGCATACCGAAACGACCAGCGGCACCCACACCCTCCGCCCCAGTTTCAAAAACCTTGCCCTTCACCTCAGCGCCGGTATCGAGAACCCTGGCGCCCACCTCGGACCCGGTCTCAAGGACCTTGTCGCGCGCTTCCACAGCCGCGTCGAGCCATCGCCGGGCATCCCAAGACCGGCCGTCGCGTTCAACGCCGAGCCTGCTGTTGAACTCGACGACAATCGTTGCGACGTGATTGGTCGACCGCACCACGGCGCGCGATGATGTCGGGTTGAGTAGCACCTTCGCGTTGGCGGTGCCGGCGGCCGCGTCCATCCGGGCCATCAGGCGCTCGGTGGTACGGAAGATGAGCTCGAGGCGCTTCTGCCGGGCGATCCGGATGGCGAAGCGATGTTCTTCCAACTCATACGCGGACGCGCCCAGCACGCGATCGAGTTCGAGCACGGCGACCGCGTCTTGGAGTTGGAAGCAGCGGGCCAGGACAGCGAGCCACTCCTGGACCTTGATCTCGGCTTCCTTCGACGTCGTGGCCAGGTCACCGACGTTTGCGGTCTCGAGTCTTTCGGCGATGGCATCGAGCTGCCGCAACGCGTACGCCTGGGTCCGAGCCAGTGGCACCGGCGTTGCCTGCACCTTTGACCAGGTGACCTCGGAAACCCTGCCCACTTGCTCCCGGATCGTCAGGGCCTCGTCGATGACGAGCTCTACCCCGACCATGTCGGCCACCACCGCGTCGGTCTGAGCGCGGAGCACGGCGTCGACTTTCGCGTCGATCACGGCGAGATAGTCGGTGATCTCGTCCATGCTCTGTTTCATCGCGAGCTGTGCCATGAGGCCGGCGGCACCGGTCAGGATCGCCGGGTTCGTCAGCATCGCGCTCGGTGTCTGCACGATCTCGAGCAGGCCGGTGATCCTGCCGTGGTCGGTCAGCACGGCACGGCTGAGACCGTTCTCCGAGCCGCTCATCAGGTTGTACTTCTTCATCGCCTGGGCGGACTCCGCAGACAGTTGGACCCATCGGCCGGACTGCTCGGAGATCTCAGCCCCGGCTTTGGCGATCTTGGATCCGGCACCGAGGGCGCCGCTGAGCCGTTTCAGCCCGAGGTCTTTCGACGGCAGCCGCTCCGCAGTGAGGAAACGATCGACAGCCGTCGGGTGCCCGATGACCGCCAGGCCATCGCCGTCACTGATCAGCTGAATCTCGTTCTCCAACGCATTGCTCCTTGAAGTAGGGTACGGATCGGCATCACGCTATGTCGTCTTCACCAGCCTTACCATGGTCCGCTCGTCTCGATTCCCTCGGAAGTGGACGATGTCTTGCAGGTACGCCTGCCTTGAGCTACGGCGCTCGTACTACTCGCGGTGACTTTCTGACGGCGACGACGCGCTGATCTCGGCCTGTGTGGCGTCGGCCGGTATGGGAGGTCCAACCAGGGAGCCTGACGGCCCCCGGTTGGCTGGCCTGCATGGGCGGCGACAGCTCCGGAGCTGTCTAGCTCGGTCACGGGTCGGAAAGTCGGGTCGATCAGAACGACACGATGATGCCGACCATCGGGGGGCGGCGTACCCGGAGCAGGCGAGCGAACCAGTTCCCTGCCCGTGCCATGAAGTACCGGCGGGCCAGTAGCTTGCGGGCCAGCGCCGTCCCGTCGCCGTCCAGTAGCCGGGCCGTTCCCGTCACACTCGGCGCGTCCGGTGCCACCGCCCCGCGTAAGGAACACGGCTGCACCCGAACGTGCGGGTTGTTCCGGATCCGCTTGACCTTGCCCGAGCCCGCTTCGGTCACGATCCAGAGTTCGCCACCGTGCGGTACGTGCCAGACCGGTGTGGCCACCGGGGCGCCGTCCTTGCGGTAGGTGGTCAGGCTGACGTACCGGCTACTGGCGATCTCATTGGCCGCGGTCACCAGGCCAGCGTAGCGAGTCGTGTCCGGGCCGCGCCCGCTGATCAAGCAGACATGCAGCCCGTCGAAAGTGGCCATCCGCTGGTCAGAGTGCGGCGGCGACGCAGGAGGCGACGAAGAGCACCTGCAGTAGCGTGCGCGGAACCAGGGGCGTGACCGGCCGATCGGCAATCTTCAGCTGACGCCGCGCCGCCGACACGTTGGCTGGGAACAACGCCAGGAGGAGGAGCGCGAGACAGATCGCCGCGACCGGTGCGGTCGACGGGAACGCTAGGCCGACGGCTCCGACCAGCTCCAGAACCCCGGTGATGGTGACCAGCAGCGGTGCCCGGGGCAGCCGAGGTGGCACCATCGCGATGAGCGAGTCGCGCCGCTTCGCACTGAAGTGGGCCACACCGGTCAGCACAAACATGAGGGCCAGTCCGCCACGCAGCGCCGGCTGCCAGCCGTCGAGCGCGTCGATGCCGAGCAGTCCAGCCATGCGCAGGACCAGCCAGCCGCCGATGAGGGCGATCAGGGGAGCCATCGTGTACCTCCATGACTTGTCACTGACAAGATATCGTCCAGGGCGGACATCTTGTCAATGACAAGTTTAGCTTGCCGCATGAGTCCGTACCCTGACGGAAGGCCGAGAAGAGCAGAGCATCGCGTACCGACAATCTCCCGCCTGAGCTCGGCCTGGACCTATCGGCCGCCGCCCGAGCTTGACCCGGAGCACGGGTCGTGCCGTCCTGCCTCGCAAGGTGGTGGCCAGTTCATCGACCAGGGTCGCCTTGTCGGCCGCGGAGGGGGCCGCGGGGAGGGGCACGTCCGCAAACCGTTCGCGGAGGTGGCCGTCGTCGTCCTGCGACGACTCGACACCATCGGCAAGGTCGTGCCTCGATTGCCGCCTGTGACTCGGTGTGACGCCCGACGGCGGCAGATGCGGATGCTTCATCAGAGGCTGCCTCACCGCGAGGACTACGGTGGTGGTGTGCAGATTCCCCATCTCGGTACGGTGACGAAGACCGCCGAGCCGGGCTGGTATCGCAGTGCGCCGATACCGGTGCCGGTGTTGGGCGGTGGGTCTTGCCGCATCCGGGTCGACGGCTACGACGACGACCCGGCGCAGGAGGACTTCCACGCCGCGATTCGCAACTTCCTCGCGCTTGACCGATCGGCGTTGGCGGTGGCTGCGCCATCGATCTACGCCTACTACCGCGATGTCGCGGATGACCTCCTGGCCGCCGGCGACGACGAGTGGCACGTTGAGATCAGCGGCCCCGACGAGGTCCTGGCCCATGTCCAGCTTGGCAACGAGCCGATCGTCGTGCGCGACCCCTACGACGATCGCCGCGTCTATGTCTCGATCGGGGGCGAGTGTGCCTGGGAACCTGAGCACGGCCTGCAGATCGTGTTCCGCGACGGTGTCACAGTGACCAAGGTGGGACCGTACGATGGACACCTCACCAACTCGGCCGCCTACGCCGACGACGAACTCGATGGCGTCGTCTACCACAGTTCCCGGTAACGGTGTAGCTGGACCCCCTCGGATCCCCTGAACGCCCGATCCGCAGCAGATCCAGACAGCAGCGGCAGGTCGGCGAGTTCAAGGTCATATCCGCTGGCCCGGTAGCCCGTCCATGAGCGATTCTCACCGGTACGATGCGCCGGTGGAAATCTTGGCGCAGATGCGGTCCGTAACCACGCTCGAACGGTTGCTCTGCCATCCCAGGCTGCCGTTGATAGCCGGTTGGGAGACCGAACGCCCGGCGATCCGGATCTGGGAGTACACGGTCGGGCAGTTGCGCGAGGTTGGCGGTGTCGGTGCAGATTCGGCCGTCTACGACGCCCCCGACTATGCCCGGCGCAAGCGGACACCCTCCGCCGCCTGGCATCCGGACGAGCCGCAGCTGATCGTAGCGGACGGTAACAGTACGACCTGCTGGACTCCTTTGGGCATCACCACAATCGATGGCGTTCCGCCGACTGAGTACCAACGGGAAGTGGCATTCGGTCCGGACGGTCAGACGCTCTGGTTGTCGCCCAGCGGCGGAGAGAACGGCTGGGAGTCCTCCATCGCGCTCGACCTCGCCTCCGGCGCAACCGCAGTCGGCCCGCGCTGGGACACCGGAGTCGCGGCGTATCCGGGCGGTGGCCTCTTAGCCACTCTACAAAGCGAGCAGGGTGCCACGCTGGTGCTCTTCTCTCGGGATGAGCCGGTGCTGCGGCCATTGCGGCGGGTGTTGGTCCTCGACTGCGACGGATACGAGACACCTATCTTCAGCCCGGATGGGCGGTATTTCGTAGTGCGGGGCAACGCCTACGAAGAATCGCTGGAGGTGTTCGAGTTTCCTTCGCTGCGTCGCGTTCTCGGCCTGACACTCGGGGACCCAAGTCCGGGGTACCCGTACCCGCAGGAGCGGGTGGACAATATGCGCGCCTGGTCGCGCCACAACGTCGCGTTCGGGCCAGCTCCGGGTGTTCTCTGGATCGGTACGCCGGAGGGTGCCGTCATCGAGTTCGAGATCGACGGGAAACGGGCGGCCGAGTATGAAGCGCTGCCCGGGTCGATGGTGACGGCCCTGGCGGCTGCCGCTACAGGCGAGTTGATCGTTGCCGGCCGCGACGGCACGCTTCTGGTGCTGTCGGGGGGACGGGCCGGCCCAGCCGAGGCATCAACCGCCGCAGTAACCGAGTTCCTTGCCGGCACCTCTGAGGCTTCGGTCATCGACATGAACCAACTTGACCTCACCGATGGAAGCCGGATCTGGCAGCCCAGCGATCTGCAAACGGTCACCGACGCATCAGACAGCGACCCGTCATGGCTGAAGATCCGGGCTGCCATGAACCGGCTTACCTAACCTCAACGCGAAGACGCCGCGCCGAGTTGCGCATCGCGGTTTGGTGGTCGGCAGCGAGAAACGACAGCACCATCGGCGTGGGCTGTGGTCGGGTCGCGCAAACGATTGCCAGCGGGGCACCTGTACGAACATTGGGATGATCAGCTGTGCTGATCTCGGCGCGTCCGGAGCCGGCAGCTGGCACCGCCATCACCCGTTGGGACGATCGGTTCGCGGCGTGAGCGGATCTCGCTGTACCGCCCCGGCACCGTCAACCGCCGGAGCAGCGCGTGGCGGCAGGTTCAGATCCGGACGCCCGCGATCGGCGACGCTGCTTCGAGTGGAGGGCTCAGGCACGTTACTCGCGCGAATAACGTGCCTGAGCCCTCCACTCGACGGCGCACCGAGACTCGGGACCGAGACTCGATAGACCGAGATGCGCGATTTGCGGTCACGCTACGCCGGCGGTCCGGCGGTCCGGCGGGCGTACGGGACGGCTCCATCCCCTGAGACCAGGGCCGGCGCTTCTCGATATTGTCGGCGGAGGAGTGGTAGGCGCGGCTGGTCAGTGGTGGTGCTTGGCCAGCTCGACGAAGGAGCGCCAGGCGGACGGGCCGAAGGCCAGGGTGCCGCCGTCGCGGTCCTTGGTGTCCCGGACCAGCACCCGGCCGGGCAGGTTGTCGGCCACCTCGACGCAGTTGCCGGATGAACCGTTCGACCGCGACGACTTCCGCCATGCTGGTTCATTGATCACTGGATCATCCTTAACATCAGGTCTCGGGTCTGGTCGGCGGACAGCGCCAACTCGTTGACTGCCTCCCAGACTAGTTCCAGTTCGAGTACGTCACCAGCGGTGGTGGCGACGCGTCCACGCAGCAGATCGTCCAGATAGCCGACCCGCCTCCCGTCGCTCATGGTGGCCAACGCCAGCGGGCCACCGAGGCCAGCGTGGAGGCCGGCCGACTCGGGGACCGCACGGATTCGGATGTTCGGCCGGTGCCCGAGGTCGACCAGGTGGGCAAGCTGGTCCTTCATCACCTCGCGCGGACCACGACGCAACGCGGTCTCCTCGACCAGGGCCACCAACTCCACCGGGGGATCGCGGTCCAGCACCGCGCGCTGCCGCGTTTGACGGGTCGCGATCACCTCCTCGAACCGGACCCGGTTGGACGGCACGGCAGCGAAGACCTGCCGCATGTACGCCTCGGTCTGCAGCAGCCCAGGAACCAGGGTCGGCTCCCAGGCCCGCAGCAGCACCGCGCGTCGCTCGTGGTCGACCCAGGAGCGCAGCCAAGGTTGGCGGTCCTCTCTGCCCTCTCTCGACAGCTGCTGAAGCTGGTCACCGGAGTTCAGTAACTTGTCGAGATCCTTCGCGGTGTCCTCCTTGGGCACCAGCCGGCCGGTCTCGAAGCTGGCGATGAGCGACTTCGACACGCCTACCGCTTTGGCCAGCTGGGTCTGGTTCATGCGCTGGGAAAGCCGGAGCCGCCGAAGCTCTACAGGCAGTTCAGTCATGTTTATAACCTCCAATAACTCGGGCTCATCTTTACCTCTGCGATTTTCATATTGCCCTATGTTCGGGCAGGAGTCCAGGGTGGATCACGACGGGAAAGCGACTCGATGAGTGAGGGGGTCGACGGTGGAGGTGGGGGCGCTCGTCGGGGCGGCGCTGCTCGGCTTCTGCGCCGGGCTGTGGTCGTTCAAAGTGAAATCCGGATGGTGCCCCAGCTGCGGGCGTGCGACCTGGCCGATGGAGCGGGGCGCCGACGGTGTCCAACGGCCACGCGGCGATGGAAGGCCCGATGGGTAGCCGGCTGCTGCGGACGCCGGAGCCGAAACCAGGGGACGTGCTGTTGATCGGCCAGGAAGCGAGCATGCAGTTCGCCGGCGACCGGAGAATTCGATTTCGCGTGATCTCGGTGGACCGGAAACCGACCTACGACGGCTGGGTCTGGCTCACCGGCTACGTCATAGACGAACGCGGGTACGCAGCCGAGCGGCGGGAGATATTCGTGCAACGCGACGGACTCTACCGACTGGCCAAACAGCAGTCGACATAGCAATTGATCAAGGAGAGAAAAGATGATCACCGAGATGGTACGTGACTGGTGGCTGCGCTGGCTCGACTGGCGCTCCGGCCGGTCCACGGCGTCCAGGCGACTCGAATACCTGCGCCGCGAACGGCACGGACAACACCAACGCGGCCGTACGACGGCCCGGCACCGTCGACTCGACGGAAACCGGGGACGCCACTGGTCGACGGAGGCTACCGTCCTGGTCCCGACGCTGCGTCCACTGATGACCTACGGCCAGCAACTCGGCTACCGGCTGCCGCCGCACCGGGTGAGCTGACCGGCGGGGTCCCGCCGGATGATGAGTGGAGGGTGCTGGATGATCAGGGCAGGGCGCGGCTGGTCGCGACGGCGGCGTACCGGGCGGTGCTCGGCTTCGGGGTCCGAGCGAACGTCTCCCGGTCGACGATGTGCAGGCCGAAGTGGAAGCGGTAGCCGGCGGCCCACTCACAGTTGTCCAGCAGCGTCCAGTGGCAGTAGCCGAGCACCGGGACGCCGTCGTCGATCGCGTCGAGCAGGCCGGCCAGCGACGGCTCGATGAAGGCCGCCCGCAGGGCGTCGTCGTCGACACCGACACCGTGCTCGGTCACGAGGACCGGCACCCCGCTGACCTGGTACGCGTACCGCACGGCACCGCCGAGTGACGTCGGGTCGATTGCCGAGCCCAGCTGGTGCAGGGTGGCCCCGGGCGGCGGCGGCAACATCCGGTCCGCGTCGTAGACGGCACTCTCGTAGTTCTGGATGCCGATGAAGTCGTCGGCGCTGGCCAGCCGCAGCCAGCGGTCGTACAGCTCGGCGCGCTTGCGGTCGCGCAGCGTGGCGTCGTCGCCGGTCACCCGGTCGTCGACGATGGCGATGGACAGCCCCACCGGCAGGTCGGGCCGCCTGGCCTTGATCGCCGTACGGGCGGCGAGATGACCGGCCGTCATGCCGTCGCGCATCGCGTCGAACTCCTCCGGCAGCATGATGTTGCTGACCCGGTAGCGGGGCACCCCGGCCGCGGCGCCGGCCGCCTCCAGGGTGGCCCGCTCCAACTCCCGCACCGACTCCGGCACGTCCGCCCAGGACAGCAACTGCGGCAGGTTCGGCTCGTTGAGGGTGACGGCCATGGTGATCCGGTCACCGAAGTGGCGCATCACCTGGTCGCAGTAGCGGGCGAACAGCTCGGGAGCGGCCGGGTCCAGCCAGCCGCTGCGCGCGGCGAACCAGTGCGGGCAGGTCATGTGGTTGAGCGTCACCACCGCGGCCAGGCCCCGCCGCGAGCAGCTGTCGACGATCGCCGCGTAGTGGTCCAACGTCTCGGTGGAGAAGCTGCCCTCCTCTGGCTCGACCCGGGCCCACTCCACGGAGAACCGGAAGGCACCCAGCCCCATCGCCTGCACCAGGTCGAGGTCCGTCCGCCACAGCTGCCAGCTGTTGCAGGCCCGGCCGGACCGCTCGGCGAAGACCGTCGGCGCGACGTTCTCCAGGAACCAGGTGTCGCTGCTGGTGTTGTCACCCTCGGTCTGGTGACCGGAGGTGGCGACACCGAAAAGGAAGCCGTCCGGGAAGCATCTCATGGATGGACATCATTCCGTGGCCGGCTCAAGATCACATGACGAAGAACTGGGATGCCACCGGCGTGTCGCCCGAACTTTCGTCAAGTGATCATGGAGTCAAGTGATCATGGAGTCAGGTGAGCTGCTGTACGGCGGACTGGATGGCGCGGTGCACCGTCGGGTACGCGTAGATCATGTGCCGCAGGCTGGTCAGCGGCACTTCACCGTGCACCGCCACGGCGAGCGCGCCGAGCACCTCGCCGCCGGTCGGTCCCGCCGAGGTCGCCCCGACCAGCACCCCCCGGTCGGCGTCGGCGACCAGCTTGATGAAACCGTCGTTACCCGGCCCATGGATCCGGCCACGCGACGACTCGGCGACGTCGGTCACCGCCACCGCGACGTTCACGCCCTGCTCGCGGGCCTGGCGTTCGGTCAGGCCGACCGCGCCGATCTCCGGGTCGGTGAAGGTGACCCGGGGGACCGCCCGGTACTCGGCCGCCGGCCCGCCCTGGTCGAGGATGTCGCGCACCGCCACGTCCGCCTGGTACATGGCCAGGTGGGTGAAGGCACCGTGGCCGGCGACGTCACCGACCGCCCACAGCCCGTCGGCGCCCGGCATCCGTTCGTCGGCGACCCGCATCCGCTCGTCGACCGGCAGGTGCCGGGCCGCCGGGTCCAGTCCGACGGTGTCGAGGCCGAGTCCACCGAGGTCGCTGCGCCGACCGGTGGCGACCAGCAGCCGCTGCCCGCTCTCCGGGCCGCCCTGCGACAGGTGTACGGCGAAGGTGTCGTCGCGGTGCTCGACCCACTCGGCGCGGCTGCCGAGCCGCAGCCGGATCCCGTCGTCACCGAGGGCGCGGGCGGCCAGCGCCGACGACTCCGGCTCCTCCCGGGACAGCAGCCGCTCGCCGGGCTCGACGATGGTCACCCGTACGCCGAACCGGGCGAAGACCTGGGCCAGCTCCAGCCCGATCGCGCCACCGCCGAGCACGACCAGCGACTCAGGCAGCTCGGTGACCTCGATCGCTTCCTTGTTGGTCCAGTACGGCGTGCCGGACAGTCCGTCGATCGGCGGCACCACCGGCACGGTGCCGGTGGCGAGCACCACCCCTCGGCGGGCGGTGAACACCTGCCCGTCGACGTCGACCCGCCGGGGTCCGGTGAGCCGGGCGGCACCGTGCAGCACCCGTACCCCTTTGCCGGTGAGCCGGTCGACGGCGGCCGTGTCCGACCAGTCGGCGGTGGCCTCGTCGCGGATCCGTCGGGCCACCGGCGTCCAGTCCGGACGGATGTCGGCGGTGCCGGCCAGGCCGTCGATCCGGCGGCCCTCAGCGAGCGCGTTCGCCGCCCGGATCATCATCTTGCTCGGTACGCAGCCCCAGTACGGGCACTCGCCGCCGACCAACCGGCGCTCCACACCGACCACGTCCAGCCCGGCCTGGCTGAGCCGGCCGGCGACCTCCTCACCGGCCACGCCCAACCCGACGACGACGACGTCCACCTGTTGCGGCTCACTCATCCGGCCAGCATGTCACCACCGCCGGCAACCCGCCGACCGGGCGGCCCGCTGACCGGACGCCGACTCAGCGGTCCGACAGTGGCGGCGGGTAGTCCAGGCCGGCGCGGACGGCGAGCGGCAGTCGCCACGGTTCGTGCACCGCCGCCCCGGTGACGCCGGCCAGCTCCGGCACCCACCGCCGGACGTACTCGCCGGCCGGGTCGAAGCGGTGCGCCTGGCGCAGCGGGTTGAAACCCCGGTGCGGGCGGGTGTCGTTGCCGGTGCCGGCGACCCACTGCCAGTTGCCGGAGTTGTTCGGCAGGTCGCCGTCGAGCAGCCAGCGGCCGAACCAGCTGAGGCCGTCCCGCCAGTCCAGGCCGAGCTCCTTGGTGAGGTACCCGGCGGTGATCAGCCGGGCGCGGTTGTGCATCCAGCCTTGCGCCCGCAGTTGCCGCATGCCGGCGTCGACGATCGGCACCCCGGTGCGCCCGGTCTGCCAGGCGTCGAGGGCGTCGGCGTCGTAGCGCCACTGCTCGGCGGCCCCGCGCCGGTACGCGGTGGTCGCCAGGTCGGGGAAGGCGTTCGCGACCTGGTAGTGGAAGTCCCGCCAGCACAGTTGCCGGACGAACGGGCCGGCGCGGTCCCCGGCGGCGGTGGCGACCTCCAGCGGCGACAGACAGCCGAACCGCAGGTAAGGGCTGAGCAGCGAGGTGGCGTCACCGGCCAGGTCGTCGTGGCTGTCGCCGTACCGATCGAGGCGGCTGTCGCCGTACCGGTCGAGGTCGGCCAGCCAGTCGTGCAGCCGGCGCCGCCCGGCGGTCTCGCCCCCGGCGGCGGCCTGTGGCGACTCGCCGTCCGGCAGGGCCGGCAGCCGTCCGACGGCGGGACCGCCGGGCAGCCGGATCCGGTCCGGAGCGGCGCACCCGGTACGCCAGTCGGCGCCGGCCCAGGCCCGGAAGTACGGCGTGAAGACCTTGTAGTGGTCACCGTTGGTCGGGGTCAGCGCGCCCGGGTCGACGACGGTCAGCCCAGGGAAGGCGCGGTACGCGACGCGGTGCCGGTCGCATTCGTCGCGGAGTCGCCGCTGCCGGTCCCGGGCGTAGTGGCTGACGTCGGCGGAGACGGTGACGCCGTCGGCGTCGACCTCGCGCGCGAGCCGAATCGTCTCGGTGACCGGGTCGCCGCGGCGGATCAGCAGGTCGCCGCCGAGCCCACGCAGGGTCGCCCGCAGGTCGGCGAGGCTCTGGTGCAGGAACCGGTCGCGGTTGGCCGACCGGCCCGCCAACCGTGGGTCGAGGACGAACAGCGGCACCACCTGTTCGGCGGTGGCGCAGGCGGTGGCCAGCGCCGGCTGGTCGTGCACCCGCAGGTCGCGGGTGAACAGGACGACAGCGGTACGCATGGCGGGCGCTACGGCGCGGTCGGTGAGGAGGCGGTCGGTGCTGGCGTGGGGGTGGCCGGCGGCTGCGTCGGTGTCGGCTGCGTCGGCGGGCCGGTGACGTCGACGGGGGCGGTGACGTCGACCGGACCGGGCAGGGTGACCGGGGTGCCGGCCGGGGTGAGCAGGGACCGCAGCGCCACAGCGGCCCGGCGACGGTTGGGAACGGTGGCCCGGCGACGGAACACGTCGTAGCCCTGCGCGGCGATCTCGTCGAGGATGCCGCCGTACAGCGCGTACGCGGTGCGGATGCAGGCCTGCGAGGCGGGTTCGAGCAGGGTGACGCCGGGGGCGGCCGCCGCGTAGTGGCCCCGGGCGCGGCCGACCTCGTACCGGATCAGCTCGATGATCGGCGGGGTCGCCTGGCGGCGTCGGGCGGCGTCGACCAGGTCTGCCCGGTCCACCCCGAACCGCGCCAGGTCCTCGTCCGGCAGGTAGGTGCGGCCACGGTCCAAGTCCTCGGCGACGTCCCGGATGAAGTTGGTGAGCTGGAAGGCGAAGCCGAGCTGTCGGGCCGGCTCCCGGGCGGCGGCCCGGTCGGTGCTGCCCAGGATCGGCAGCATCATGGTGCCGATCACCGCCGCCGAGCCCTCCATGTAGTCGAGCAGGTCGGTGTAGCGCGGGTACGAGGTGAGGGTCAGGTCCATCGCCATGCTGCGCAGGAACGCGGTGAAGTCCGCCTTGTCCAGGTCGAACACCGCGATGGTGTGCAGTACGGCGGGCAGCAGCGGATCGTCGACCGGGGCACCGTGCAGCCCGGCGAGGAACCGTTGCCCCCACTGGTCGAGTGCGGCTGCCCGGTCGGCGGGCGGCAGCTGGTCGGTGCGGTCGACGATTTCATCAGCGTACCGGGTGAATCCGTATAAAGCGTGAACATGCCGGCGTTTCCACTGCGGCAGCAGCCGGGTCGCGAGATAGTAGGTGCGCCCGTGTCGTCGGTGCAGGTCACGGCAGTTCGCGTAGGCAGCGGGCAGATCGACGTTCACCGGGCCTCCTCGGCTATCGACGCAAGAATCGACGCAACTTCAGACCCTAGGGTACGCTCGTTCGCGTGGCCAATCACACAGTTGCCGGCACCGACCGCAGCGCGTCGGTCGACGAGCCGGCCGGGTCGGCCACCCCCGGCTCGCCCCCGCCCCGCCGCCGTGACCTCTTGACCGCGGCTGTCGACGACACGTTGATCGACTTCCTCACCGTCGAGATCGACGCGCTCGACCGCATCGATCCGGCGCTGCGCCCGTTCGCGCAGGTCGCCCGGGACACCGTGCTCGCTGGCGGCAAGCGGCTGCGGCCGGTCTTCGCCCACTGGGGCTGGCGCGGGGTGGTCGGCCCGGACGCGCCGCTGGCCCCGGTGTTGCCGGCACTGGCCGCGCTGGAGCTGCTGCACGCGTTCGCGCTGGTGCACGACGATGTGATGGACGGCTCTGCGACCCGTCGCGGCCGCCCCACCGCCCACCGCCGGCTGGCCGGGCAGCACCGGTCGGCCGGCCGCGACGGCGACCCCGACCGGTTCGGCGACGGTGCCGCCGTGCTGGTCGGTGACCTCTGCCTGGTCTGGGCCGACCGGCTGCTCGGCCAGGCCGGCGTGCCACCCCGGACCCTGCTCGACGTGCGGCGCCGTTACGACCAGATGCGGGTCGAGACGATCGCCGGGCAGTACCTGGACGTCCTCGGCGAGACCGAGGCCGACAGCTGGTCGGTCGACCGGGCGCTGCGGGTGGCCCGGCACAAGACCGCCAGCTACACCGTGCTGCGGCCGCTGCACCTCGGTGCGGCCCTGGCCGGACCCGGCGCCGACCCGGCGGTCCACGAGGCCTACCGGCGCTACGGCACCGCCGTCGGCGAGGCGTTCCAACTGCGCGACGACCTGCTCGGCGTCTTGGGTGACCCGGCCACCACCGGCAAACCGGCCGGCGACGACCTGCGGACCGGCAAGCCGACGGTGCTGCTGCTGATCGCCCGCGAGCTGGCCACCGAGGCGCAACGCGCCGAACTCAACCGGCCGCCGCCCGCCACCGACCGGCAGTCCGGTCGGAATGCCGATCGACGGGTGCAGCGGCTGATCGAGATCGTCGTCGAGACCGGCGCCGCCGGCCAGGTGGAACAGCTGATCGAGCAACGGGTACGGGAGGCGGTCGACGCCCTGGCCGACGCCCCGATCGACCCTGCCGCCCGTCGCGCGCTCACCGGCCTGGCGGTGACCGCCACCACTCGGCAGGCATGATGTGAGCATCGTTCAGAAGGAGGTGGTCGCGGCATGCGTACCGTGACCGGGGCGACCGAACGCGTCGTCGTGGTCGGTGCCGGGCTCGGCGGGCTGGCCTGTGCCCTGCACCTGGCCGGTGCCGGCCGGCAGGTCACCCTGCTGGAACGCGAGTCGGTGCCGGGTGGACGGGCCGGGCGGCTGGCACTCGACGGCTACGAGTTCGACACCGGGCCGACCGTGCTGACCATGCCCGAACTGATCGCCGAGGCGCTCGGCGCGGTTGGCGAGGAGCTCTCCGACTGGTTGGAGCTGATCTCGCTCGACCCGGCCTACCGGGCGTACTATCCGGATGGGTCCACACTAGACGTCGTTACCGACACCGCCCGAATGGCGGCCGAGGTGGCCCGGGTCTGCGGCCCTCGCGAAGCCGACGGCTACCTGCGCTTCGTCGACTACGCGAGGCGGCTGTGGCAGCTGGAGCGGGCTGACTTCATTGACCGTAACCTGGACAGCCCGCCGGACCTGCTCACCGGCAACCTGCTGCGGCTGCTGGCCGCCGGAGCGTTCCGGCGGATGCAGACCAAGATCGAACAGTTCTTCTCCGACCCCCGTACCCAGCGGATCTTCTCGTTCCAGGCGATGTACGCCGGCCTGGCCCCGCACGACGCGCTGGCCATCTACACCGTCATCGCCTACCTGGACTCGGTGGCCGGGGTGTCGTTCCCCCGGGGCGGGATGCACGCCGTACCCCGGGCGCTGGCCGGCGCCGCCGAGAAGCACGGCGTGCAGATCCGCTACGACACCACGGTCACCCGGGTGGAGACCGCCGGTGGTCGGGCGCGCGCGGTGCTCACCGCCGCCGGTGACCGGATTCCCGCCGACGTCGTGGTGCTCAACCCCGACCTACCCGTCGCCTACGCCGAACTGCTGCCACCGGCCCGCCGCCGGCGGCTGCGCTACTCGCCGTCCTGCGTGGTGCTGCACCTCGGCGCCCGGCAGGGTTACCAGCAGATCGCCCACCATAACGTCCACTTCGGTCGGCTGTGGAAGGGCACCTTCGACGAGGTCATCCGCCGGGGAGAGCTGATGAGCGACCCCTCGCTGCTGGTCACCAACCCGAGCCGGACCGACCCGTCGGTGGCCCCGCCCGGCGGGCACACCTACTACGTCCTCGCTCCGGTGCCCAACCTGGACAGTGGGCGGCTGGACTGGCGCGGCGACCTGCCGCAGCGGTACGCCGACGAGCTGATCGCCACCCTGGCCGAGCGCGGCTACCGGGGCCTGGCCGACGGGATCGAGGTCCGCGAAATGATCACCCCAGCCGACTGGGCCGACGCCGGAATGGCCGCCGGGACACCGTTCGCCGCCGCGCACACCCTGTTCCAGACCGGCCCGTTCCGACCCGGCAACCTGCATCCCACCCTGGAGAACGTGGTCTTCGTCGGCTCCGGCACCCAGCCGGGGGTCGGCGTGCCGATGGTGCTGATCTCCGGCAAGTTGGCCGCCGGTCGGATCACCGGTGCGGGGGGTGCCCGATGACCGGGACGTCGCGGGAAAGCCATCTGGTCGAGTTGGTCGACCCGGCCGGGCGACCGGTCGGATCGGCCACCGTCGCCGCCGCCCACCAGTCGCCGGGCCAGCTGCACCGGGCCTTCTCGGTGATCCTGGTCGACCGGGCCGGCCGGCTGCTGCTGCAACAGCGGGCCGCGGTGAAGACCCGGTTCCCGCTGCGCTGGGCCAACACCTGCTGCGGCCATCCGCTGCCCGGCGAATCGGTGACCGAGGCGGCCAACCGCCGGCTCGGCGAGGAGGTGGGCGTCGCGCCGGTGCCGTTGACCGAGCTCGGCGTGCACACCTACCAGGCCACCGACCCGGTCACCGGCCGGACCGAGTACGAGTACGACCACGTACTGCTGGGTGATCTCGACCCGGCCACCCCGCTGCGGCCCGATCCGGCGGAGATCGCGCAGCTGCGTTGGATGCCGCCGGATGAGCTGCGGGCCGGCCTGACCGATGACCCGCACGCCTACGCCCCGTGGCTGGCCGGCGTGGTCGACCAGCTGTCGCGTCGGGCCGGCGGGACCATGACGTGAACGCGGAGCGGAACGGTGTGAACGCGGAGCGGCACGGCGCGGCTGCGGAGCGGCCAGGTGAGCGATGACGCGCTGAGTGCGGGCAGCGTGGCGCGCCGGCTCGGCGTGGCGGTCACCACGCTGCGCACCTGGCACCAGCGGTACGGGCTCGGCCCGACCCGGCACGTCAAGGGGCACCATCGCCGGTACAGCCGGGAGGATCTGGCCCGGCTGGAGGTGATGCGTCGGCTCACCGCCGAAGGCGTGTCCCCGGCCGAGGCGGCGCGATGGGCACGCGGCAACGCGGCTCCACCCGCCCCCGCCGGCCTCGGCCTCGGCCCCGGCCCCGGGCAGGGCCGGGCCGGCGGCGGGCACACCATCGCCGTCGGCACCGCCGGCCCGGCCGCCCGTGGTCTGGCCCGGGCCGCCGTACGCCTGGACGACCTGGCCATGCGGGAGATCATCGAGCGTGGGCTGCGTGCCGACGGGGTGATAGCCACCTGGGACCGGGTGGTCCGCCCGGTGCTGGCCGGCGTCGGTGACCGGTACGCGGCCACCGCCGGCTTCATCGAGGTGGAGCATCTGCTGTCCCGGTGCGTCTCCGCCGCGTTCGCGTCGGTGACCGGTCCGGCGTCGGTGACCGGGCCGGTCCCGGCGGCCCTGCCGGGTGATTCTTCGGGCCCGCTTGTCGGCGCTGGTTCCGGTGTGCTGCTGGCCTGCACCGACGACGAGCAGCACACCCTGCCGTTGGAGGCGCTGGCCGCCGCACTCGTCGAGGCCGGCGTGGTCGCCCGGTTGCTCGGTGCCCGGGTACCGGTGACCGCGCTGGTCGCCGCCGTCGACCGGACGGGTCCGGCCGCCGTGGTGCTCTGGTCGCACACCCCGGCGACCGCGGACCTCGGGCAGTTGGCTGCGGCCCGCTCCGGACGGCACCGTCCGGTGCTGGTCCTCGCGGTCGGGCCGGGCTGGCCGGTCCCCGAACTGCCGGACGGGGTACGGCACTGCGCCGACCTGACAGACGCATTCACGCTCTGCCGGTCCGCCGACCGGTCGGTCGGCCAGCAGCACTTGCCGTAGCTGTTGGCGGTACGGCCCGTCACCGCCGATGGTCGGCAGTGCTGGTGTCCGATGTGCGGGGTCGAGTTGTGCGGATTGATCGACTAACGTGTGCTTCGCTCGATCTCCGTCCACCCCCTCGCCCGGAGTCGACATGTCGAAACGCACCGTGTCGAAACGTGCCATGGTCGCGGCAGGCCTGGCGGTGTTCGCGCTGCTGGTCGGCAGCGAAAGCATCGCCGCGCTGCGTGGTGCCCGGCAGACACCGGCGCAGGTGCCGGCCACCGCCGCTCTCGGTGCCGCGCCGGAGCGCCCTGCTCCCACCCCCGAACCGGTGCCCTCACCCGGCCCCCGCGACCCGGTGCCGGCGTCGACGGACGACCCCGCCGACCAGCGGCCCTCGGCCACCGTGACCGGTGGCTCACCCGGGGCGTCCGCCCGGCCCGCCGTCGACGAGAGCCTGCTACGTCGGCGTACCGGTGGTCGGCAGGTGGCGTTGACCTTCGACGACGGGCCACATCCGAAGTGGACGCCGCTGATCCTCGACGAACTGCGCAAGGCCGGGGCGCGGGCAACCTTCTGCGTCGTCGGTGCCCAGGTGCGGCGGTACCCGGCGCTGGTCGTCAGGATGGTCCGGGAGGGGCACGCCCTGTGCAACCACACCTGGAGCCACGAGCTCGGCCTCGGGTCGCAGTCGGCCGACGAGATCCGGGCCAACCTGCTGCGGACCAACACGGAGATCCACAAGGTGGTGCCCGGCGCGCCGATCGAGCACTTCCGGCACCCCGGCGGCCTGTGGACGCCGAAGGTGGTCACCGTGGTCGAGGAGCTGGGAATGGTCCCGCTGGACTGGGACGTCGACCCGCAGGACTGGCGCAAGCCCACCAAGGATGAGCTGGTGGCGCAGGTCACCACCGAGGTCCGGCTCGGGTCGATCATCCTGCTGCATGACGGTGGTGGCGACCGGTCGGCCACCGTCGCCGCGCTGCCGGTCGTGGTCCAGGAGCTGAGGCAGCGGTACGGCATCACCCTGCTCGGTGCTAGCCTTTCCCCCTGATCCGTCCGGTTCGCCGATCTGGTTTGGTCCGGGGCATACTCGTCACGTATGCTTTCGCAAGCTTCCGGCGGGGCCGGATGGGAGCACTACCGTCGGAGTCGTGATGTGCGATGATGACGGGGCCGCCCTCATCGTCTAGCGGCCCAGGACGCCGCCCTTTCAAGGCGGTAGCACGGGTTCGAATCCCGTTGGGGGCACCACCGGCCGACCGACCGGCCGGAGCAACACCGAGGTCCTGTGGAGCAGTCGGAGTGCTCGCCGCCCTGTCAAGGCGGAGGTCGCGGGTTCAAGTCCCGTCAGGACCGCGCAACGCCGATCGCCGTGCGTTTCCCACGCGCGGCGTTGTGCGTTCCGGGGCCCATGGCAACCGGTCCGGCTGCTGAGGTCGCCGGATGGGTATCATGACCCCAGTGCCCGGCCAGGTAGCTCAGTTGGTACGAGCGTCCGACTGAAAATCGGAAGGTCGGCGGTTCGACCCCGCCCCTGGCCACAAAGCCTCTCGCCGGGCTTCAGCAGCGCCCAATCGCCTCCTGCGGTTGGGCGCTTCGCTGTGGGACGACGCGCCGTGGATCCGTCTGCGCCGGGGACTGCCCTTGACTTTCCGCGACGGGCCGTGAGACTGCCGGCATGGCCGAACACGACGGCACCGGGCCCGCTGCGGCGCCCGCCGACCCGCCACCCCGACGGGTGCGGGTCGTGCTGGGCGAGGTCGGCCGGCGTGGGGACGCCGACCGGCTGCGTACCGACCTGGCCGAGCAGACCCAGATCGGCGAGGCACTGGTACGCGGCCTGGTCCGGGCACAGTTGGCGTTGGCAATGCGGCTGGCGGTGGTGGTCGTGGTCGGCCTCGGGTCGCTGCCGATGCTGTTCGCGATCGCCCCGGGCGTCGCGGAGATCAAGATCGTCGGCGCCAACCTGCCGTGGCTGCTACTCGGGGTGGCCGCGTTTCCGTTCCTGGTCGCGGTCGGCCTGACCTACGTCCACCTCGCCGAACGTAACGAACAGGACTTCGTCGCGCTGGTCCGCCGGCCGGAGCGCTGAGCGGCGCCGATGACCAACCCGTACGTGATCCCTGCGCTGGTCGTGGTCACCCTGGTGACCGTCGCGATCGGCTTCTACGGGCTGAAGCTGGCCCGGACCACGTCCGACTTCCTGGTCGCCTCGCGTACCGTCAGCCCGTCCTGGAACGCGGCGGCGATCAGCGGCGAGTACCTGTCTGCAGCATCGTTCCTCGGCATCGCCGGCCTGATCCTCAAGTACGGCGTCGACGTGCTCTGGTACCCGGTCGGCTTCGCCGCCGGCTACCTGGCCCTGCTGCTGTTCGTCGCGGCCCCGCTGCGCCGGTCCGGGGCGTTCACCCTGCCGGACTTCTGCGAGATCCGGCTCAGCTCCCGGCGGCTGCGCCGGCTCGCCACCGTCTTCGTGATCTTCATCGGCTGGTTCTACCTACTGCCCCAGCTGCAGGGCGCCGGGCTGACCCTGGCTACGGTCACCGGCGCGCCGTATCCGCTGGGAGCGCTGCTGGTCGGCGGGGTGGTCACCGCCAACGTGGCGCTCGGCGGTATGCGGGCGGTCACCTTCGTGCAGGCGTTCCAGTACTGGCTCAAGTTGACCGCGCTCGCCGTACCGGCGGTCTTCCTGGCCATGCAGTGGCAGTCCGACGGGCGGCCGCCGGTCAGCCCACCGGACGGGCTGACCTTCACCCAGGCGACCACCGTGGTGGTCGAGCGGTCCGCGACGCTCAACTACGCCGACGGCCGGACCGAGCAGGTGATCCCGGGCACCGAGTTGACCTTCGCCGCCGGGGACCGGGTCCCCGAGGTGTCCGGGGCCGAAGCCGACCGGGGAGCCGCCTGGCTGCTGCCCAATGACCCGGACCGGGGCGACCAGGGACTGTTCGCCACCTACTCGCTGATCCTGGCTACCTTCCTCGGCACGATGGGGCTGCCGCACGTACTCGTGCGGTTCTACACCAACCCCGACGGTGCCGCCGCCCGCCGCACCACGCTGGTGGTGCTCGCCCTGGTCGGCCTGTTCTACCTCTTCCCCACCCTGTACGGGGTGCTCGGCCGGGTGTACACACCGCAGCTGCTGATGACCGGACGCTCGGATGCGGTCGTGGTGCTGCTGCCGGAGGCGGCGCTCGGCGGCGGCCTGCTCGGTCAACTGCTCGCCGCGCTGGTAGCCGCCGGGGCGTTCGCCGCCTTCCTGTCCACCTCGTCCGGGTTGCTGACCAGCGTCGCCGGGGCGGTCTCGACCGACGTGCTGCGGCGCAACTCGGTACGCGGGTTCCGGCTGGCGACCCTGGTCGCCGGGGCGGTGCCGATGGTCCTCGCGTTGAACGTCTCGGGCCTGGACGTCTCCCAGGTCGTCGGGCTGGCGTTCGCGGTGGCCGCGTCGAGCTTCTGCCCGCTGCTGGTGCTGGGCATCTGGTGGCGTGGCCTGACCGCCGCCGGTGCCGCCGCCGGCATCGTCGCCGGTGGCGGTACCGCCGTCGGCGCGGTGCTGTGGACCGTGCTGGGTCCGCCACTGACCGGCTGGCCGGCGGTCCTGGTCGCGCAGCCGGCGGCCTGGACGGTGCCGCTGGCGTTCGCGGTGATGATGCTGGTGTCGGTGGTCACCCGGCGGCGGTTGCCAGGTCAGGTGAACGCCCTCATGCTGCGACTGCACGCGCCGGAGAGTCTGCGCCCGTGACATGCCTTCGGCTGCCGTGACGTGCCCGCGGCGAGGTCGGTCGGGATCGGTGTCGCCGTCGTGCCCGGGTATGAGAGCCGGATCGTCCCTCAGCGGGAGCGTATCCGAGGTCCCGCTGGTTACCGTCGGACCATGACAGATGCTGCCCAGCCCGGCGGGCAGGCGCTCGTCCTGCGTGGCCTGGCCAAACGATTCGACGACAAGGTCGCGGTAGCCGGGGTCGAGCTGGAGGTCCCGGTCGGCTCCTTCTACGGACTGCTCGGCCCGAACGGTGCCGGCAAGACCACCACGCTGTCGATGGCGGTCGGGCTGCTACGGCCGGACGCCGGTCACGCCCACGTCCTCGGCCACGATGTCTGGGCCGACCCGGTGCGGGCGAAGCAACTGCTCGGCGTACTGCCGGACGGGGTGCGGCTGTTCGACCGGCTCACCGGTGCCGAGCTGCTCGCGTACCACGGTCTGCTGCGCGGGATGGACCCGGCGGTGGTCGACCAGCGAGCCGGCGAACTGCTCGACGTGCTGGCGCTCGACGACGCCGGACGCACCCTGGTGGTCGACTATTCGGCGGGCATGAACAAGAAGATCGGGCTGGCCTGTGCGCTGCTGCACGGACCCCGGCTGCTGGTGCTCGACGAGCCGTTCGAGGCGGTCGACCCGGTCTCCGCCGCGCTGATCCGCGACATCCTGCAGCGGTACGTCGTCGGCGGCGGCACGGTGATCTTCTCCAGCCACGTGATGGCTGTGGTCGAGCGGCTCTGCAGCCACGTGGCGATCCTCGCCGACGGAGTCATCAAGAAGGTCGGCACGTTGGACGAGGTACGGGCCGGGCGGTCGCTGGAAGAGGTCTTCGTCGACGTCGTCGGTGGTCGCACGGCCACCGGGGAGGAACTGGCATGGCTGTGACCGGGCCGCCCGCCGACACACCGACTCCCGGCTCACCCGCCGTCGGTCGGCGGCCGGTGCGGGCCCGGCACTTCGTCCGCCTCAAGCTGCGGGTGATGGGCAACAACCTGCGAGGTCAGGGCTGGCGGATCGCGTTGTTCATCGGCGGGATCATCGCCGGGCTGTGGTTCGCCGGCAACGGCTTCCTGATCCTCGCCGCGCCGGGGTTCATCGACAGCGAACAGGGCATGTTGCTGGCCGCCGGGTTCGGCGGCACCCTGCTGGTGCTCGGCTGGCTGCTGCTGCCGCTGGTCTTCTTCGGGGTGGACGAGACGCTCGACCCGGCCCGGTTCGCGTTGCTTCCGCTGCGTCGGCGGACCATGGTCACCGGGCTGCTGGTCACCGGACTGATCGGCGTGCCGTCGATCGCCACCGGGCTGGCCACCCTGGGGCTGGTGCTCAGCGCGGCGCTGCTCGGCGGCCCGTTGGCCGGCGCCGTCCAATTGGTCGGGGCCGCCGCCGGTCTGCTGCTCTGCGTCCTGGGCAGCCGGGCGATAACCAGCGCGTTCGCCGGCATGCTGCGGTCGCGCCGGGTGCGTGACCTGGCTGCGGTGCTGCTCGCCGTGCTGGCCGCGTTGCTCGGTCCGCTGCAACTGCTGGTCATCGGTGGACTGGGCAACGCCGACTGGGACCAGTTGGCTGAGGTGGCGGGAATTCTCGGCTGGACTCCGCTGGCCGCCCCGTACACGATGGGGTTCGACGTGGTCGACGGACGGCTCTGGGCGGTGCCGATCAAGCTGGCGGTCACCGCCGCCACCCTGGCCGGCCTGTACCGGTGGTGGTCGAGGTCGCTGGAGTCTGCGATGGTCGGCACCGCGAGCGGCGGCCCGGCCAGGGCGGTGGCCGCTGCGTCCGGTACCCCGGTGAGTCAGCTGTTCCCCCGGCTGCTCGCCCGGACCCCCCGCGACCGGTACGGCGCACTGGTCGCCCGGGAGGTGCGCTACTGGTGGCGGGACATGCGGCGACGGGCCAACCTGATCACCGTCGCCGTGGTCGGGGTGTTCATCCCGGCGTTGATCAACGTCGGCGGTTTCAGCGCCTTCGCCTACGACCCGGACGGTTCAGTGGGCGCCGGACCGGCCGCGTCGGCGACCAGCGTCAGCATCTCGATGCTCTTCGTCGGTGCGCTCGCCGCCGTGACCCTGGCCAACCAGTTCGGATTCGACGGCAGCGCGTACGCGGCGAACGTGATCGCCGGCGTGCCGGGGCGGCTGGAGCTGCGTGCCCGGGTGGTCGGGTTCTCCGTGTACATCGTGCCGCTGCTGGTGGTGATCTCGGCCGGTCTCGGGTTGTTCCTGCGCGAACCCGGCTGGATCCCGGTCGCCGCCGGGACGCTGTTCGCCGCGTACGGTGCCGGGTTGGCGGTCAATCTGATCGTCTCGGTGGTCGGTGCGTACTCGCTGCCGGAGACGTCGAACCCGTTCGCGTTGAACAGCGGTGCCGGCGTGGCGAAGAGCATGCTGGCGCTGGTGGCGATGGTCGCGTCGGCGGCGGCCGCAGTGCCGATCGTGCTGGCCACCGCGCTGCTCGGCGAGGTCTGGTACTGGTTTGCCCTGCCGGTCGGCGTCGGATACGGCCTGGGTGCGGTGGCCCTTGGCCTGTACATCGCCGGTGACCTGCTGGAACGACGGATGCCGGAGCTGCTCGCCACGGTGACGCCGCGCCGGTGACTCCCGATTGGGCCACAATGTTTCACGTGAATCATCCCGAGCCCGGTGCCGAGATCCACTATCGCGACCCGTTCGCCACGGCGAACGAGGACCGTTCGCCCGCGCGGCGGCTACGTGGCCGGCTGGCCGCACCGGTGACGCTGTGGACGGCCGGTGGTGGGTCGGCTCCGCTCGCCGGACTGACCGTGTCGTCGACGGTGCTGGCCGAGGGTGACCCGCCTCGACTGCTCGGGCTGCTCGACGAGGAGTCGCAGCTGTGGGAGGTGCTCCGCGAGTCGGGCAGGTTCGCGATGGTTCCGCTGAGCCCGGCGCATCGACAGCTCGCGGACCGGTTCGCCGGGCTGATGCCGGCACCGGGCGGACCGTTCAAGGCAGCGGACTGGCAGGCCACCGGGTACGGCCCGGTCCTCGCGGGGGCGAGTGGGTGGGCGGGCTGTCGGCTCGACGACGTCCGACCGTACGGGTGGGCGGTGCTCGTGGAGGCGACCGTCGAGACGGTCACGGTCAGCGACGAAGGCAACGCCGGGCCGCTGATCCACTATCGCGGCCGGTACCGGGAGCTCGGCGAGCCGCGCGGTCGGTAGCCCGGTCCGAGTCGCGCAGCCGGGTATCTCGGTCCGGACCGACCCGGGTGGCAACCGCAGCCCGGCCGGGGCACTACCACTAGGCTCGGGGGCATGCTGCCTGTTCCCCGATTCGGCGACGGCCACCGAGTGCTGGTCACCGGAGGTGCCGGTTTCGTCGGAAGCCACCTCGTCGACCGGTTGGTCGGGCGTGGTTGTGCGGTGGTGGCGGTGGACAACTTCGTCACCGGATCCAAGGAGAACGTCGCCCACCTCACCGACGAACCCCGGTTCACCCTCGTCGAGGCGGACATTTCGGATGGGTTGCCGGATCATCACCCAGCGGTCCGTCAGCGGTTCGACGCGATCATGCACCTTGCCTCGCCGGCCAGCCCGACGGACTTCGCGACCCTGCCGATCGAGATCCTCCGGGTCGGCTCTCTCGCCACGTTGCATCTGCTGGACCGGGCGGTCGCCGACCAGGCCCGGTTCATCATGGCGTCGACCTCCGAGGCGTACGGTGACCCGTTGGTGCACCCGCAACCGGAGACCTACTGGGGCAACGTCAACCCGATCGGGGTGCGCAGCGTCTACGACGAGGCCAAGCGGTTCGCCGAATCGTCGACGATGGCGTACCACCGGTACCGCGGCCTGGACGCCGGCATCGTGCGAATCTTCAACACGTACGGGCCCCGGATGCGGCCGGACGACGGCCGGGCCATCCCCACCTTCATCAGCCAGGCGTTGCGCGGCGAGCCGATCACCGTGCACGGTACCGGCACGCAGACCAGGTCGATCTGCTACGTGGCGGACCTGGTGACCGGGATCGTCGCGCTGCTCGACTCCACCGAGACCGGTCCGATCAACTGCGGCACCGAGCATGAGCTGACCATGCGGGAGCTGGCCGAGCAGATCGTCCAGCTGGTGGGCAGCTCGTCGACGATCAACCTGGTCGCCCGCTCCTCGGACGACCCGGAGATGCGCCGTCCTGACCTGACCCTGGCCCGTACCAGGCTCGGCTACCAGCCGACGGTGGACCCGCAGGACGGGCTGCGCCGCACCATCGCCTACTTCCGCCAGCGACTCGGCTGATCGGCGGCGTCGGTCCGGGAGTCGAGTCGTCGGCGGGCGAGCGCCCGGTACGTACGCTGGAGGCATGTCAGCCAGCAACCAACACGGTGACCGGTCAGTCAGCAGCCGCCACGGTGGCCGGACGGTCCCCGGCCGGACGACCGGTCCGGCCGGCACCGCCTACGGGTCCTCGACAGGCCGGGCGCAGGTGCCGGTCGGCGGTCGTGGCGGCAACCAGTACGGTGCCCCGCCGCGCCGGTCGCGGCCCCGTTGGGGGCGCATCGCCCTGGTCGGCGGGGTGGCGTTGGTGGTGCTGGCCCTGTTCGCCAGCGGCGGGCTCTGGGCGTACGCCCGTGGGCTGGACCAGGACCTGGGGCGGACCGATCCGTTCTCGCAGATCACGCAGGGGCGGCCGCCGGCTGCGGTGGACGGCGCGCTGAACATCCTGCTGATCGGCACCGACTCACGGGATCCGGACGCCCCGGTCGACCAGGCCGGCAAGTGGCGGGCGGACACGATCATCGTGATGCACATTCCGTCGTCACACGACCGCGCCTATCTGGTGTCGATCCCGCGTGACCTGTACGTGCCGATTCCGTCGGACGCCGCTGCGGCCTGCGAGACCGGCGAGCGGGCCAAGATCAACGCCGCGTTCGCCTGGGGCGGCATGCCGCTGGCGGTACGGACCGTGGAGTGCTTCACCGACGTGCGGATCAATCATGTGATGGCGATCGACTTCGCCGGTTTCGTCGAGGTCACCGACGCGCTCGGCGGGGTCGACCTGACCGTCGAGCAGGACACGACGTCGATCCACAAGCCGTACCGTCAGTTCAGCGAGGGCGTCAATCACATGAACGGTGCCGAGGCGCTGGACTGGATTCGCCAACGCAAACAGTTTCCGGACGGTGACTTTGCGCGTATGCGTCACCAGCAGGAGTTCCTGCGCGCACTGATGGACAAGGCTGTGAGTTCGGGCACACTGTCGAACCCGGTCAAACTGAATGCGTTTCTCAAGGCGACGACCCAGGCGGTAACGGTCGACCAGGGCTTCTCCCTGGTCGACATGGCACTGCAGTTCCGCAAGCTACGGGGGGAGAACCTGCACTTCCTGACCAGCCCGCACAACGGCAGCGAGACGATCAACGGCGAATCGGTGGTCGTCTCCGACCGGGAGCAGGCATTGTCGATGTACCAGGCGATGGCGGCCGATCGGATGACCGCCTGGGTGCAGGCCAATGTCACGCCAAGCCCGGGTGCAAGCGACTGACGGCCCGGGGTCGGTGACTGAGTGGACATCGTTGGTCGTCAGCCGGTGACTGGCCAATACGACACAAATTTGAAACCCGAGCAGGGTCGATAAATCGACCAAGTTTCCGTACAGTGGGCTCGCCCTATTGTCTACGCCCCCCAGGAGCAGGCATGCCGGTCCAGACCCGTCGACGTTCGACGTCGACCGAGTCGGGGAACCCGCTCGCCGCCCGTGGCTCGGCCGGGCGTCGGTCGAGCGGCCGGTCGGGTCCGGGCTCCGGCCGCAGCGGCTCTGGCCGGCGGCCCCGCCGCAAGGACCCGATCTGGGCCCGCACCATGGTCGTGCTGGGCGCACTGCTGATGATGCTCAGCGGCACCACGATCGTCGGCAGCAAGTGGCTGATCGCCCAGGCGACCAGTGGGATCGAGCAGTCGAACCTGCTCGGCGTCGCCGGCAAGACCGACGCCGAGGGCGGTGACAGCCTCGAGGGCCCGATCGACATGTTGCTGCTCGGCATCGACCACCGGGGCAGCTGGGCAGAGTCGGACACCCGGGCCGACACGATCATCATCCTGCACATTCCCGCCACCCACGACCAGGCGTACCTGATCTCCGTCCCCCGGGACACCGAGGTCGAGATCCCGCCGTTCGACAAGAGCGGGTGGCCGGGTGGGGTCGGCAAGGCGACCGAGGCGTTCTTCCACGGCGCGCAGAACGGCGCCGGGCACGCCGGTGGCGCCCAGCTGATGGCGGAGACGATCAAGAACCTCACCGGGGTCAGTTTCGACGGCGCCGCGATCATCAACTTCAGCGGCTTCAAGTCGGTCATCGACAGCCTCGGCAGCGTCCGGCTCTGCGTCGACGAGGACACCCCGTCGATCCACATGACCCTGGTCGACGGCCAGCCGATGTGGAACTCCGACGCTGCCAAGGTCAGCGGGGAGAAGCAGCAGGTCGTGCACAAGAAGGGCTGCCGCGAGATGCAGGGCTGGGAGGCGCTGGACTTCTCCCGGCAGCGGTACGGGCTGGACAACGGCGACTACGACCGGCAGAAGAACCAGCAGAAGCTGATCAAGGCCATGGCCAAGAAGGCGATGGCCAGCGGGGTGATGACCAACCCGCTCAAGCTCAACGAGCTGATTGACGCGGCCGGCAAGGCGTTCGTGCTGGACACCGGCAAGGTGGCGCTGCCGGACTTCGTCTTCACCCTGCGTGGGGTGGCCGCCAACGACCTGGTCATGCTGCGGACCAACGGCGGCAGCTTCAACGGCAACAGCGCCGGCCGGGAGAACATCGATCCGCTCAGCCAGGACATGTTCCAGGCGGTCAAGAACGACAATCTCGCCGAGTTCATCCTCGCCAACCCGACAGTGCTGGCCGGCCAGGAATAGCCGGAAGCCGGCTGTCCCATAGGCTGTTCGGCATGCATGGATCACCGATCCCCACCGTCGACGTCCCCGACGTCTCCGCCGACGCGTACCTGCTCGACGTGCGCGAGCCCGAGGAATGGTCCGCCGGGCACGCGCCGGGCGCCCACCACCTGCCGATGATGGAGATCCCGCACCGGTTGGCCGACATCCCGAAGGAGGGCGACGTGGTGGTGGTGTGCCGGTCCGGCGGCCGGTCCGGGCAGGTCGTCGCCTACCTCAACCAGCACGGCTGGGACAACGTCCGTAACCTCGCCGGCGGAATGCAGGACTGGGCGGCGCACTCCCGGGCGATGGTGAGCGAGTCCGGCGAACCGCCCCGGGTGCTCTGACCGGCGAACCGCCCCGGGTGCTCTGACCGGCGGCCCGACGCGAGTTGCCCGGCACCGGCGGCCCGGCACTGCCCAAATCCGCCAGCACCGGGCAGACTCGAAGCATGCCGGAACGCCCCGACTATCCGAGTCTGATCGCTGGACACACCGTCGTCCTCGACATGATCAACAGCGGTGAGTCGGGGCTGCCGATCCTGCACCACCTGCTGCGGCTCGCGCAGCGTGCACTCGGCGCCGCCGGGACCTCGTTTGCCGAGTACGGGCCACGCAGGGGACGGATCATCGCCGCCACCGGCGCCGCCGAGTGGTCGGTCGGCCGTCCCGTCGACCTCGACGAACCCACCACCGCCCGGCTGCTCACCGGACCGCGGACCGTCGAGTTCCCGGTGACGGCGCTCACCGCTGCCCTGGCCGACCAGATCGCCGGCCGAGGACTGCACCGGATGCTGATCGCGCGCGCCGAGATCGGCGGGGTGCTGATCGGCAGCCTGCACGCCTACTACCCGGATCCGGACCGCAGCGCCGGCCCTGACCATCACACGCTGATCGCCTACCTGGCGTCCTGCATCGCCCACCTGTACGGCGACCAGACCGGGCTGCCGGTGCACGGCGACGGGCCGGTGGTCGCCGCGCTCGCCGACGGACTGGCCATCGTCGACGACGAGTCCTGCGTACGGCTGTGGAACCCGGCGGCGGAGCGGCTCACCGGCAGCACCGCACAGGACCGGCTGCACCGACCGATCCCGTTCCCGGTGCCACCCCCCGGACAGGTCGTGGACCATCAGCTGCCGGACGGCCGGTGGCTGCGGATCACCTCCGGGGAGCTACCGGGCTTCGTCGCCTCCCGGGTGGTCACCTTCCGGGACATCACCGACCAGCACCACCGCGACCACGACGTCGACCTGTTCATCGCGGTCACCAGCCACGAGCTGCGCACCCCGGTCACCGTGATCAAAGGGTACGCGGAGACCCTCAGCGACCACTGGGAGTCGTTGACCGACCGGGACCGACGGGAGGCCGCCCGGGTGCTGGGGCAGCGGGCCACCGAACTGGCCCGACTGGTCGACCGGCTGCTCTCCGCCGCCAATGACTCGGGACCGGCGGTCGGCGCGCCGTCCGCCCCGTTCGATCTGGTCGAGACGCTACGGGCCGCTGTCGAGAATCTGCCCGCCGGACTGCGTCAGCGGCTCACCGTCGAGCTGCCAGACGACCTGCCGAAAGCGGCCGGAGACCGGGCGAGCCTGACCACCGTACTCACCGAACTTGCCACCAACGCCGACAAGTACTCGCCATCGGGCAGCCCGATCGAGGTCACCGCCATCGCCGACGAACGCTCGGTGGCCTTGCGGATTAGTGATCGCGGCATCGGGGTACGTCCGGAACACGTGGAACGAGCGTTCGACCGGTTCTGGCAGGGCGAATCGGGCGACCAGCGCCGTTACCCCGGTGCCGGACTCGGCCTCTACCTGGTCCGACAGATTGTCGAGCGCCAGCACGGTTGGGTGTCCCTGCGGCCCCGTGACGGCGGGGGTACGGTCGCCGAGGTGCGGCTGCCCCGCAGCTGAGAGGAGGCGGCGTGACCTCGGCACTGGCGGGACGGGCATGGAGCGTGCTGGTACCGCACCATGCCAGCGGCGCCCGGTTCGCCCGTCACCAGCTCGCCCGGACGTTGGCCGACAGGATTTGCCCCGACTTCCTGTCCGACGTGATGACGGTCGTGGCCGAACTCGTCGGCAACGCCGTACGGCACGCCCGGCCGCTGCCGGACGGGATGATCCGGGTGACCTGGCAGCTGACCCCGCGCCGGCACAGCCGCACGGTCCTGCTGCGGGTGACCGACGGCGGGTCCGGGGACGTGCCGCAGGTCCGGACCGCCCCGTCGGACGCGCCCAACGGCCGCGGCCTGGGCATCGTCGTCGCCCTGGCTCGCCGGTGGGGGGTCGAGCCCGCAGGCTCCGGCCGCTGCGTCTGGGCCGAGATCGGCGAGCCGGAATCCGGCTGAGCCGAGCCGGCACCGGGTCGCGCCCCACCTGGACCCGGGCGGATCCCTCGGCGGCGGGCCGGTTCCTCTAGGCTGTCTGGCCGTGGGCAAGCGCCGAAAGCAGGACCGGGCCGCCAGCGGCGGCAAGCGGGAGAAGATCCGCGACGTATTCGTGCCCCGGCCGTTCGCCGGGCTGGCCGACGAGCCGGACTGGGTCGCGCTGCGCGAGCTCGTCCCGGCGGCCACCGCGCCGCTGACCCTCGAACCCGAGCTGGCCGGCAAGTACGCCGACCGGACGGTGACGCTGGCCACCGTACTGCCGATGGCGGCCCCGGCTGTCGTGCGGGCCGACGGCCAGATCATGATCGGGCTTCAGCGGCACGCCCAGTCCGGGGACGTCTCCCGCGACCTGGCGGCGGCGCTGTTGGCCGCGCTGGAGACCGAGCCGGGCGACACGGTCCCGGTGCCGCCGCTGCCCGGCCCCGGCCCCCGGCTGCAGGACGTGCTCGCCGACGGGGCGCTGACGGTCCAGGTGCACGACAGCTTCGCGTTCTGGGTGGAGCCCGAAGCGGCCGCCAACCCGGCGGTGCAGGCCTCCCTGGAGCGGGCCGACGCGTCCATCTATCCGACGACCCGGATGGCGGCGGCGCCCGCCGCGTACTGGTGCCGGGTGGGGGAGCGGGCGCACGTGCGCTGGGTGCTGCCCGGTGACGAGGACCGGACGCTGGACACGCTGGCCCGGCTGAGCGCCGCCGGTGACCTGCCGATGGGTCCGCAGACCCGGTTCGCCGGCATGTTCCGGGCCCACGGGCTGCTGGTGCCGGTGTGGGACCTGCCGTCCGGGCCGGAGGCCGCCGAGTGGGAGCAGCCGTTGGCCGAGTTCGCCGAGCGGCTCGCGGCGGCGGCCGGCGTCACCGATCCGCTCGACGCGGCCGCCCGCCGGTCCCGGCAGGGCCTGCTGGGCCGGCAGCTCACGCTGCGCTGACCCGGCGGCCGGTCACTCGGGCCGGAGCGGATCGCGGACCAGCGGTGCCGACATGCACCGTGGACCGCCCCGGCCGGACCCGAGCTCGGCGCCGGGGATCGTCACCACCTCGATCCCGGCCCGGCGCAGCTGCGAGTTGGTCGCCGTGTTCCGCTCGTACGCCACACACACCCCCGGGGCCAGCGCCAGGGTGTTGTTTCCGTCGTCCCACTGCTCCCGTTCCGCGGTGACCGGGTCCAGCCCGGTGCCGACCAGCCGGAGCCGGTCGACGTCCATCGCGTCGGCGGCGGCCCGCAGGAACGGCGCGGGTCCGGCGACCTGCAGGTCGCCCGAGGCGGTACGGATCACCGTGTACGCGGCGAGCTCCTCGGCCATCGGCGGGTACATCAGCACCGCGTCCACGTCGACCAGCGTGCAGATGGTGTCCAGGTGCATGGTCGCCCGCCGTTGGGTGATCGGCACCACCAGGACGGTGTGGGCCAGCCCGTCGCCGAGCACCCGCCGGGCCAGCCGCTCCACCCCGGCGGGTGTGGTCCGTTCGCCGACGCCGACGGCCAGTACGCCAGGGGCGAGCAGCAGCACGTCTCCGCCTTCGACGTGTTCCTGGTCGGGCCGGTGGATCAGCTCGGTCCCGGCGAACCGGGGGTGGTGCCGGTAGATCAGGTCGGTGAGCCGGCCCTCCCGGCGGCGGGCGCGCATCGCCAGGCTGGTCACCGCGACCCGGTCGCGGATCCAGACCGATGAATCCCGGGTGAACAGCAGATTGGGCAGCGGGTCGATGATGAAGTCGTGCTCGCGCAGCAGGGCATGCACCAGCCCGGCCGGCCGGTCGTCGCGGCGGGGCAGTTCGCCACGGGCCAGGCCGGCGACGAGCACCCGGGCCAGCCCGGCCGGGTCGAGGTAGGCGAGCTGCTCGGCGACCCGGTCGCGCAGGGTCTCACCCAGCCGGCGGCCGGCCAGTACGGTCGCCACCGCCTCGGCGCGGGCCGGGCTGGCGGCGAGCGTCTCGGCGAGCAGTTGTTCCAGGTAGAGCACCTCGACGCCGCGCTCGCGCAGCACGGCGGCGAACGCGTCGTGTTCGGCCTGGGCGCCGGCGACCCAGGGGATCGCGTCGAAGAGCAGGGCCCCGCTGTTGCGGGGGGTCAGCCGGGCCAGTTCGTTGCCCGGACGGTGCAGCATGACCACCCGGAGGTGGCCAACCTCACTGTCGACGTAGTGCGTCACACTCGCAGCCTATGGCAGTCGTTTGGCACCATCTGTTGAAAGAGTCGTGGGGTGAATAGGGCATTCATCCCTACTCACTCCGGCCTGGCGTCTTGCTTCAGTACCGGTGTCGCCACGTACGGTAGTTGGTAGTCCATCGTCCAGGGGACCTTTGCCGGAGGTCGTGATGACTGTCTTCCATGAGCGCCGCGTGCTGCCCGCCCAACGGGCGCTGCCCCACCGAGCGGACGAACGGGCCATGGAGGAGTCCCCACCTGGCACGCTGGAGGCGATCCGGCCGTCGCCGATGGAGTGGGCCCGACGCCGTCGGGCCGAGCGCGGCGCCAAGCGGATCGAGGCGGCCGGCGCCCGCGCGCTGAACCGTTTGGACCAGCTCGGCCCGTCCTGGCACGTGGTGCACTGGCCGCGTACCGACAGCCCGGACCGGATGCTCGGGCTGGAGACCGCCGGCCGCGAGGAGCGCGCCGGGTTCCTGGCCATCGGGCCCAGCGGACTCTTCGCGGTCACCGTCGTCGACCACGGCCGCAGTCGGGTCCTGGTCGCCGGTGACGTGGTGCAGATCAACGGCAAGCGACCGACGTACGTCGCCGAGGCCCGCCGGGATGCCAAGCGGGCGAGCAAGGCGATGTCGGCCGCGGTCGGGCACACCATCCCGGTCGCCCCGGTGCTCACCTTCGTCGGTTCCGGGGTGATCAGCGTGTACGGGCTGCCCAAGGAGTGCATGGTCACCACCCACCGGGAGCTGGACCGGCTGCTCATCGCCGGAGGCACCCGGATCAGTTCGGCCACTGCCGAGAAGCTGTTCCAGGTGGCCCGGCATCCGGAGACCTGGCTGACCGCTCCGTTCCGCTCGGCGACCGACTACCGGTGGTACGGGGCCGGCCGTTCAGCCGCTGACAAGCCAACCAGCCGGCGGTAGCCTTCGGGGCGAAGGCGCTGACGACCTCTCTGTGGCGTACGTCCCGTTGCCGGCCAGCTTGTGACGACTGCACCCGCTATCCAGGTCCGTCCGATCCGGCGCCTGCTCGGCATCAGTCGACGGACCCGCCAGAGACCGGATAGCGTTGCTGTTGTCCGGTTGAGTCAGGGGAGGCGCGGGTGGCGCACGTCGAGCTCTCGATCTCGGAACCGCTGGTCCCCCAGGCCCGCGAGCCGATCGAGCCGATGCGCGTGGACAACTTCCAGCTGTGGGTGGCCACCGCCGCTACCGCGCTGGAACCGTGTCTCGTCCTGCGCCAGGATCTGACCGTCGCCGCGATCTCCCGGTCCTGCTGCGACCTGCTCGGCCTCGGCGAACCCGGCCAGATCGAAGGCCGGCCGCTGCTGGCCGGCCTGCGGCTGGTCGATTTCACCGCGCAACGCGGCGAGCTCGACGAGACCGAGGTGGACAAGATCCCGCCGCTGCTCGCGCTCAGCTCCGGGCGGCTCGCCCGCGGCCTGCTGCGAGTCGACAGTGACGCGGCCACCGCGCAGGGCGACGGCACCGTGGACGCGATCGCCACCCCGGTGTGGATCGGCAAGAAGGTGACCGGGTCGCTCACCTTCTTCGCCCCGATCACCACCGCGTACTCGGCCGGATGACCGGCCCGCCGGTCGACGCCTCTGCCGTACGCTGCCCTCATGCTCGACCTGGACCTGCTGCCAGCGGAGTACGCCGTCTGCCGCCTACCGGCCGGATCTTCGCTGCCGGCCGAGTTCCTGGCCGGCCCCACCGCCGGAGTCGTCTCGGTGACCTGGACCGAGGACGAGGTGTCGGTGATCTGCCGCACCGACCGGGTGCCGCCCGACGCCAAAGTCGAGACGCCATGGCGCTGCCTGCGGGTGGTCGGCCCGCTGGACCTCGCGCTGACCGGGGTCCTCGCGTCGCTCGCCGGCCCGCTGGCCGAAGCCCGGGTCAACATCGTGGCATTCTCGACCTTCGACACGGACTATCTGCTGGTGCCGACGGTCCGGCTGTCCGAAGCCCTGGCCACGCTGACCGGCAGCGGTCACCGGGTCGCCGGCGCAGCCGTACCATGAGCTGGTGCTGTCCGCACGTCAACGGTTTCGGACCGGCAGCCGGCACCCCGTCCGGCGCAGCCGGGCACCCGGTCGTGGACTGCTGCCGATCAGCGCGGCGCTGGTCGGCATATCGATACTCGCCGGTTGCGGTCGGCCGCCCGGGGTCGACGCTTCGACGGCGGACCCGGCGCCGGCGCCGGCACTGACCGGCCCACCGTCGAGCGCACCGCCAGGTACGCCCACACCGTCAGCGTCCGGTGTGCCGTCGGCCTCTCCGAGCCGTTCCGCGCCGGCAGACGGCTTCCCGGTGGCCGTCGCCGTCGACTGCGCCGGGCGGCCATCCGCCGCCCAGGTGGTGGCGCTGCTGCGCCGCACCGACGGGCTGCTACCGGCCGGCGTCCAGGTCAGTGTGCCGGTGGCACCCCGCTGCGCCGGCAGTTGGCAGTACACCGTGGTGCAGATCCCGTCCAGGGAGCCGTTGCAGGTGGTCACCGAAGGGTCGCCGACCTCGTTCACGTTGGTCACCGCCGGTACGGACGTCTGCGTCATCCCGGTCCGGGTCGGCGCGCCGGCCGGGATCCGTACGCTCGCCTGCGAGTCGGTGCCGATCCCGCCGACCACTCCGTAAGCTGGCCGGCATGTCCGTCCCCGCGCCGACCCGATTCGCCTTCCTCGGCCCCGAAGGCACCTTCGCTGAGCAGGCCCTGCTGACGATCCCGGCGGCCCGGCAGGGCGATCGGGTTGCGGCCCGCAGCGTGCCTGAGGCGCTCGACGCGGTCCGGGCCGGCAACGTCGACGCGGCCCTGGTGCCGTTGGAGAACTCGGTCGGCGGAGCGGTCGGCGTCACCTTCGACGAGTTGACCAACGGCCAGCCGCTGGTGATCACCCAGGAGGTGGTGCTGCCGGTCGACTTCGTGCTGGCCGCACCCGCCGGCACCTCGCTCGAGCGGGTCCGCACCGTCGCCGCCCACCCACAGGCGTCCACCCAGTGCCGGTCCTGGCTGCGCCGGCAGGTCCCGAACGCCGCCGTGGCCGACGTACTGTCCAACGGTGCGGCGGCCGTCGGTGCGGCGGCCGGTGAGTACGACGCGGCGATCTGCGCGCCGATCGGCGCCAGCGCCCACCGGCTGACCGTGCTGGCCGACAAGATCGCCGACCACGCCGACGCGGTGACCCGGTTCGTCCTGGTCCAGCGCCCCGGCCCGCCGCCGACCCCGACCGGCGACGACATCACCACCCTGGCGGTCTACATCGCCCACGACCGGGTCGGTGCCCTGCTCGCGGTGCTGATGGAGCTGGCCGTCCGCGAGGTCAACCTCACCCGGATCGAGTCCCGACCGACCGGGGAGGCGCTCGGCCGGTACGCCTTCTTTCTCGACTGCTCCGGGCACGTCGCCGACGACCGGCTCGGCGACGCGTTGCGCGGGCTCCGGCGGGTCTGTGCCGACGTGCGGTTCCTCGGCTCCTACCCACGGCACGACTGGCCGCCGGCGGAAAGGGGGCACACAACAGGGGGGGAAGAAAGAGAGAAAAAAAAAAAAAAAAAAGAGACACCGAAACAGAAAACAAAAACAAACACAACCCAACCCAAAACACAACAAAAA